>NZ_JBNLYE010000029.1:0-30179 GCF_050172095.1 Bacillus sp. GMs2/2 | reverse complement strand
CAAAAAGTGAAATGAAAGATAACCAAGGAGGAAACAAGAAAAATGAAAAAGGTTTCTGTATTACCTGCTTTTATTATAACGTTCGTATGTATGTTAGCTTTTCTTGTAATGCCATACGGGAATGTATCAGCAAAACTAGCTGATGGTACTTACGATATTAATTACGTAATTCAAAAAGCGGAAAATGATTCAGCTTCAATGGCAAATGACTATTTTGAAAAGCCGGCAAAATTAATAGTGAAAAACGGTGAGATGAGAGTACAAGTTCCGATGAATCATAGTGCTTGGATTACAGAATTTAAAGCACCAGAGAACGGGAATTTTGTTGATGCGAAAGTTGTTAGTAAAGATGAATCGGCAGATAAAAGAACAGTAGAGTTTAAAGTAGATGATTTATCTAAACCGGCAGCTGTAAAAATTCATGTTGTTGTACCAAATGCAAACTATGACCACCACTACACAATTCGTTTTGCATTTGATGCAAATGTAAAAGCTGTAGGTGGCGATAACGGCGTAGCTGCTACAAAAAAAAATAATGATCAAGCGAAAACAGATACACATGTAAAAGAAGAGAAAACAAAAGTAGAGAGTAAGGAAACAGCTAAAGAAGTGAACAAAGAAACAAAAAATGAAAATGGAAAAGCTGAAAAAACAGATAACCCAAAAACAGGCGATGAAGCACGTATTGGATTGTTTGCAGCGTTAATTCTTATTTCAGGTGCTTTCTTAATTCGTAAAGTGAAGTTGAGTAAATAAATCTTTTGAAGGGTGATGAATATATGTTTAAACAATTTAAAATGATTATTGCCGTATTTGCTGTTTTATTTACGTTTATCGCAACACTAGGTTTACAAGATGCAAAGGCTGCTACAAAACTAGCTGATGGAAAATATAATATTGCTTTTACTGTATGGAAAGGCGATAAAGATGAATCGTCTAGAATGAATAGTTATTTTGAAAGCCCAGCAACATTAACAGTTAAAAATGGAAAACAATACGTTTCATTTAAAGTGAAAGATAGTGCTTCTATTAAAAGTTTCCAAGTAGAAAAAGATGGTCAATTTGTAGAAACAACCGTGTTAAGTGAAAACAAAAAAGATAATACTAGAGTAGTAGAATTTGAAGTTGCTGACTTGTCAAAAAAACTAAATGGAAAGGTGAAAATTAATATTCCAATTATTAATTATAATGCTTCGTATGATATTCGCTTTGTATTTGATGGGAGCAGTATTAAATAATTTTCAAAAGGGAGAGTCGTTCCATTGAACAGGTATACAAAAATTATTGTTGCTATGTTTTTAATGATATTTACATTCGTATCAACATTACAACCACTTGCAGTTCAAGCAGCTACCAAGTTGGCTGACGGTGAATATTCAATTGGCTTCAAAGTTTTAAAAGATACATCAGATGAAGAATCGATGATGAATCAATATTCAGTAAGTCCGGGAACTTTAAAAGTGAAGGATGGGAAAAAGAAAGTATCCTTTACATTAACTAATAGTTCATGGATTACGAAGTTTGAAACAGAAAAAGCAGGTAAGCTAGTTGCGACAAATGTAATTAGTGAAGATAAAGAAAAAGATACAAGAGTAGTAGAATTTGATGTAGAAGATGTAGAGAAGGTATTAAATGCAAAAGTAAAAGTAGATATTGATTTTTTAAATTATCATCATGAGTACGACGTTCGTATTGCATTTGATCAAAATAGTATTACACCAATTCATGTGGAACAACCAAATGAAAAAGAGGACCCAGCTAATAAGCCAGATCCAAATGAAAAACCGGATCCAAGTCAGAAGCCCGACCAAAAGCCTGACCCAGATCAACAACCAAATTCTAACACAATTACAGATGGTGCGTACAGCATTCCATTTAAAGTGTTAAAAGATCAAACAGATGAAGAATCTAAGATGAATACTTACATGGTAAATCCAGGAGTATTAAAAGTAGAAAACGGTAAGAAAAAAGCAATTGTAACATTAAAAAGTAGCTCATTAATTAAAAATTTTCAAACGGAAAAAGATGGCACATTTGTTGATGCAAAAGTAGTAAGTGAGGATACGGAAAAAGATACAAGAGTAGTAGAGTTTGAAGTAAACGATTTATCTAAAAAACTAAATACAAAAGTATTTATCGAAATGGCATCAAGAAATTATAAGCAAACGCATGATGTACAACTTTTATTTGAACAAGATAAACTTGAACAAATTAAAAATGAAGAGAAACAACCAGAAGTAGAAAAACCAGAAGCAGAAAAACCAGAAGTAGAAAAACCAGAAGCAGAAAAACCAGAAGCAGAAAAACCGGAAGCAGAAAAACCGGAAGCAGAAAAACCGGAAGCAGAAAAACCGGAAGTAGAAAAACCAGAAGTAGAAAAACCGGAAGTAGAAAAACCAGAAGCAGAAAAACCGGAAGCAGAAAAACCGGAAGTAGAAAAACCAGAAGTAGAAAAACCAGATGCTGAAACAATTAAAGATGGTGAATACAGCATCAATTTCAAAGCATTAAAAGATCAAACAGACGAAATTTCAATGATGAACACATATACAAAAAGTCCAGGTGTGCTAAAAGTAAAAGATGGTAAGAAGTATGTATCATTTACGTTAACGAACAGTTCTTGGATTACAAAATTTGAATTTGAGAAAAATGGTTCGTTTGTTGATGCACATGTAATAAGTGAAGATAAAAAAGCTGATACACGCGTAGTGGAAGTAGAAGTACCAGATTTATCAAAAAAGTTAAATGCAAAAGTAAAAGTAGATATCGATTCAATGAATTATCACCATTTTTACGATATTCAATTTGCATTTGATAAAGGTAGCATTAAGCCGTTAGATAGCCAAGGCGGAAACAACAACCAAGGCGGAAACGACAACCAAGGTGGAAACAACAACCAAGATGAAAATAATAAACCGAGAGTAATAGTTGATTCGAAAAATTTAGTAGATGGCCAATATGATATTACATTTAAAGTATTAAAAGATAAAACAGATGAGATTTCAAAGATGCATGACTATGTTGTAAATCCAGCGAAATTAATCGTAAAAGATGGTAAAAAATATATTGAGATGACGCTGAAAAATAGTGCGTGGATTACGAAATTCCAAGCGGAAAACAATGAACTATTCGCTGATGCAAAAGTAGTAAGCGAAGATAAAAATGCAAATACGCGAGTAGTACAGTTTGAAGTAGAAGATCTATTTAAAAAATTAAACGCAAAAGTAAAGGTAGACATCGATGAGATGAACTACCATCATTTCTACAATGTACAAATTCAATTTGATACAAATAATATCGGTGCGTTAGGAACTATTAAAGAGGAACCGAAAAATGAACCGAAAAATCCAGTGACTACACCGAAAGTAGATAATGTAAAAACATTAGGTACTCCTGATTTTAATCGAAATGCAGATGGTCACAAGAAAAAAGAAGATACAAAAAATGATTCAAAAAAAGAGAAAAACTCAAAAACTGCAGATACAGCACAACTTGGTTTATACATGGTGTTACTGCTAGGTTCACTTGCTTTACTAGTTCGTAAATATAGAGCAGGTAGATTGTAATTTTTGGAGTCTTGATGCATGTTCGCGTGCATCAAGACTTGTTTCATATTGTATGGAAAGGAGTGGTGATTGAGAGTGAAGAAAATTGCAAGTGTACTAATGGCTATCATTTTGTTAATGAGTATAGCCGGGTGCTCATCACCAAAAAAAGAATCAGCAAAGCAGGTAAAGAGTGAAAGTAAAGAGCGCGTCGTTGCAACAACAGTGGCTGTTACTGAAATTATGGATGCGTTAGAAGTAGATTTAGTCGGCGTTCCAACAAGTTCTAAAACTTTACCGAAGCGATATAAAGGTTTACCTGAAGTTGGGAATCCAATGAGTCCAGATATGGAAAAGGTAAAGTCATTAAAGCCTTCAGAAGTGTTATCTGTGACAACACTTGAATATGAATTAAAGCCAGTTTTTGATGGTGTGGGTATGAAAGCAAACTTTTTAGATTTAACGAGTTTGAAAAATATGCAAAGTTCTATTAGCGATTTAGGTAAGAAATATGGGCGTGAAAAACAGGCCGAAGCAGTAGTAACTAAATTAGATAAAAAGGTTGCTAGCATTCAAAAAGAAGTAAAAGGAAAGAAAGAACCGACAGTGCTTATTTTATTAGGTGTGCCAGGAAGTTATTTAGTAGCAACAGAGCATTCTTATATTGGAGATTTAGTGAAACAACTAGGTGGTAAAAATATTGTGCAAGGTGAACAAGTAGAATATTTAGCTTCTAATACAGAGTATTTAAAGAAAGCTGATCCAGATATTATTTTACGAGCAGCTCATGGTATGCCTGATGAAGTTGTAAAAATGTTTGATAAAGAATTTAAAACAAATGATATTTGGAAACACTTTGCTGCGGTTAAAAATAACCGTGTTTACGATTTAGAAGAGCGTTTATTTGGAACGACAGGTAATTTAGCAGCAATTGAAGCATTAGATGAATTGAAAAAAATGATGTATCCGTGATGCATTTTAATATAAAGGAAGAGTAGAATGAATAAAAAAACTTGGAGTTTCCTCATTGTTACTGCATTGCTTATTGTTATGACATCATTGTCAGCGATGAAAGGTAGTTTAGAAGTAGGTATTGTTGAACTTGTACAAGGGATATTTACAGGTGGAAATGAAGATGTTGAAGTCATTAAAGATTTACGTTTTCCGCGTATTATTATTGCGTTGTTCACTGGAGCGGCTCTCGCTGTTTCAGGTGTGCTTTTTCAAGCTGTTATGAAAAATCCACTCGCTGATGCTGGGGTAATCGGTATATCTTCAGGAGCAAGTTTTATGACACTCGTTATTATTACGTTGTTCCCGCAATTCTTTTTCTGGACACCCGTATTCGCCTTTTTAGGTGGTGCGCTTGCATGTTATCTCGTTTATTCGTTTTCATGGAAATCAGGATTAAGCCCGCTTCGCATTATTTTAATTGGTATTGCCATTAATGCAATGTTTACTGGATTAAATGAATCATTCGTTACGATTTGTGGATATTTTATTAAGAGTATTAAGCAAACGACGACTTCTAACATAACAATGAAGACGTGGGGCGATGTAGAAATAATGGTGACTTATGGAACGATTGGTCTTATTCTTGCTCTGTTCGTAGGAGCTTGGTGTAACTTATTATCGCTACAAGATAAGACTGCGAAAAACTTAGGCTTGCACGTGACGAGAGTTCGTCTTATTATTTCTGCCATTGCAGTACTCTTAGCGGCAGTATCAACAGCGCTTGCAGGTGTTATTGCTTTTGTAGGATTACTAGTTCCGCATATTTCAAGACAATTAGTCGGTTCAGACCATAAAGTATTAATTCCATTTTCTGCTCTTGCAGGGGCGTTATTAATTTTGACGGCAGATACGATTGGAAGGTTAATTGTGCCACCTAACGAAATTCCAGCAGCAACAATTATGGCGGTTATTGGTGGTCCATTCTTAATATTCTTGCTTAGAAAGAGTGATAAAGTTCATGGAAATTAAAAATGTAACCTTTTCATACGATAACGTAACAAATCGATTAAAGTCTGTTAGTAGTGAAATAGAAATTGGGAAAATTACAACAATCATTGGACCGAATGGATGTGGGAAATCAACATTACTTAGTGTCATGTCTAGAAACCACGCTCCTAGCAGTGGAGAAGTAATACTTGATGGGAAAGCGATTAGTGAATATAAACCGAAAGAGTTTGCTAGAAAACTAGCGGTTGTCCATCAACAAAATGAGGCTCCAGCAGATATTACAGTGGAAAAGCTAATAAGCTTCGGGCGTATGCCATATAAAAATATATTCTCTCCGCAAACAGATGAAGATAGAGAAGCGATTGAGCGTGCGCTAGTATGTACGAATTTACAAAGTAAGCGTGATAAGCCAATTTATGCTTTATCTGGTGGAGAGAGGCAGCGAGTTTGGATCGCAATGACATTAGCTCAAAATACACCAATGCTCTTCTTAGATGAGCCGACCACATATTTAGATATTTACTATCAGCTAGAAATATTAGAGTTAGTGAAAGAGTTAAATGAAGTGCATGGACTAACGATTGTAATGGTATTACATGATATTAATCAAGCCATTCGTTATAGCGACCATATTATCGTTATGAAAGATGGAGAAATCATTACGAAAGGTAATCCTAATGATGTAATAACAGAAGAAATGGTTAAAGCAATATATGGTGTAGATGTCATTGTAAAGCAGGATGAAGATACCGGATTGTACATGGTACCTATGGGAATCTAAAGGCTGAGCATAATCCGTTTTGAGGTGATAATTTGAATAGTAAGAAAGGACGGAAAAAGAATTCTTTTTTTCAACGCATACTTACAATTGTGTTTTTAGGAATCTTTTTCTATTCAATGTACGAGTTGGGCGGGATTTTCATGGATTATTATGAAAATCGTAAAGTAATGGCTGAGGCACAACATATTTATAAAAGAAGTCCAATGGAAGAAAAATCAGAAGATGGAGAGGTACGTAAACAGTTTCAGGATCTCCAGAAAATTAATCCAGAGATAGTCGGATGGATTACGATGGATGATACACAAATTAATTATCCAATCGTTCAAGCAAAAGATAATGATTACTATTTATTTCGTAATTATAAAGGTGAAGATATGAGAGCGGGAAGCATTTTTATGGACCATCGTAATGATGTGAAATCTCAAAATCGAAATACGATTTTATATGGCCATCGTATGAAAGACGGTTCTATGTTTGGTAGTTTAAAAAAGATGTTGGATGAAGACTTTTTTATGTCTCATCGTAAATTATATTACGATACATTATTTGAAGGATACGACGTGGAAGTTTTTTCAGTATACACGACAACAACGGACTTTTATTACATTGAAACGGATTTTGAAAATGATGCAGCATATACATCGTTCTTAAAGGAAATTCAAGAAAAATCACTGTACAAAACGGATACGGAATTGACGGCTAATGATGAAATCGTAACACTTTCTACTTGTGACTATGCGCTTGATCCAGAGGCTGGAAGGCTAGTTGTACACGCAAAATTAATAAAAAGAAATTAAAGAAAAAAGTATAGAATATGAGAAGTGATAGATAACGCTTCTCATATTCTATACTTTAAAAAAGGACTGTTTTTACTGTGCTGCAGCCATTGGCATACGTACAACTTTTACATCATAGTAAGCAATTTTATTATCAAGAATATATTCTGGCATTCCGCCTTGATGTGAGTGAGCATCTTTAAATGCAGCGCTCTTTGTCCAACCTTGGAAATCTTCTTTTGCATTCCAGCGAGTGCTAATTGTAACTTCATCATAATCAACTGTATTTTGCGTTAAAAGAACTTCTAGACCTAAAAAGCCTGGCATCGTTTCAACTTTACCTACTTTATTAAAACGCTCAATTAATTTATGTCCATTTCCCTTTGTAATTTTAGCTGTATTTGTAACGATAATCATGTTTATTCCTCCTATAAATATAGCCTTTATTTTCGAGAACTCATATACATTAAATGATAATGAAAATCATTATCATTGTCAATGCTAAATGTGAAATATAAAAGTTTTTTATATTATATTGGACAGTAAGATTTCCAGTTCAAAATGTAGTAAATATGTGGCAGTTAAGCGAGAGAATGAGCGAGTTGTACTAGCAAAGCAATAATATGGTATAGTGAAACGAGGCTGTTTTTTCAGTCTCGTTTTTTAAATGCTTCCTGTAGAGAAAGCATGCAAATGGAAAGGAAGTTATTATATGCGATCAGAAGTAACTGTAAAAATAAAACCGAAATTTATAAAAGAAATTAAAAGTGGATATCCGCTTATTTTAAAAGATGCGATTCAAAATTTAAATGATGTTCGTGAAGAAGGAACAATCATTAAAGTAGTAGATGAGAAGAACCAATTTATCGGAAAAGGCTATTATGGAAAACAAAATAAAGGATACGGCTGGATTTTAACGAGAAAAGAGAGTGAACAAATTAATCAATCTTTCTTTGAAAGTAAAATCAAATCTGCCTTACATAAACGAAAGCAATTTTACAAATCAAGTGATACGACAGCATTCCGCGCCCTAAACGGTGAAGGTGATGGTCTTGGAGGACTAATTATCGATTATTATGATGGCTACTACGTAGTAAGTTGGTATAGTGAAGGGATTTACACTTTCAGAGACGAGATTATAGCCGCTCTTCAAAAAGTAGCAAACTTTAAAGGTATTTATGAGAAAAAGCGTTTTGATACGAAAGGGAAATATATTGAGGGGGATGATTTCGTAGCAGGAGAGCGCGGCGAGTTCCCACTTATCGTAAAAGAGAACGGTGTAAACTTTGCGGTTTATTTAAATGATGGGGCAATGGTTGGGGTATTTTTAGATCAACGTAACGTTCGAAAACAAATTCGTGATAAATATGCAAAAGGAAGAACAGTGTTAAATATGTTCTCTTATACAGGTGCTTTCTCTGTATTTGCAGCTCTTGGCGGAGCGAGTAAAACGACGAGTGTTGACCTTGCAAATCGTAGTTTAAGTAAAACGATTGAGCAGTTTAGTGTAAATGAAGTTGATTATGAAGCGCAAGATATTATTGTAGAAGATGTATTTCTTTACTTCAAATATGCAGCGAAGAAAAAAATGAAATTTGATATGGTCGTACTTGATCCTCCAAGCTTTGCACGCTCAAAAAAATATACATTTAGTGCAGCAAAAGATTATAAAAATTTATTAAAAGAAACAATTGCTATTACAGAAAATAACGGTATTATCGTTGCTTCTACAAACTGTAGCGCATTCGATATGAAAAAGTTTAAAGGCTTTATCGATACAGCCTTTAAAGAAATGAATGGCAAATATAAAATATTAGAAGAACATTCTTTACCAGAAGATTTCCGTACCATTGATCAATTTAAAGAAGGAGACTACTTAAAAGTAGTTTTCATCGAGAAAATTAAAGGTTAATAAAGAAAAGGAGCTCGAGTTTACTTGAGCTCCTTTTCTTATTGAACGATATTTTGTACTCTACCGACTTGCCCGTCCTGCAATCGCACTTTAATGCCATGCGGATGGGAAGGGGAGTTTGTTAAAATATCTTTTACAATTCCACGTGTTAATTTGCCTGTTCGTTGATCTTGTTTTAATACAATATCAACTTCAAGACCGGGGGCGATATCAGAACGTTTTTGTCCGTTCATTTATACACCTGTACGTCTACGTTGGTTGTTTGTTTTCTTTGTTTGTTGGTTTTGTAATTTTTTTGTTTCTTGGCTTTGATTTTTTGCATTTTGACCATTTCCATTTCCTTGCTTTTTCTTAGCAAGTTGTTCACGCATTAAATCAGCTAAGCTTACTTTTTTGTTTTCTGACATGATAAGTCTCCTTTATATAAAGTTAATTATGAACAATCGTAGTGAATTTCATCATATCATTGTTAAGGAAGGAAGGGAAGTTGGTTTGAAAATTCATATAATTGTTTCCAGTCTGTAGTAGTTACGATACAATTGGATTGTTAACGTTTGTAAAAAGGGGATAGACATATGTCACATCATATTTTATTAGTTGAAGATGATATCTCAATTCAAGAGATGGTGGAAAAGTATTTAATAAAGGAAGGCTTTCAAGTTACGATTGCGTCTGATGGAGAAGAAGGCGTGAACACATATTTAAAAGGTTCATTTGATTTGATTATCCTTGACATTATGATGCCAAAGCTAGATGGCTTAGAGGTTGTACGAATCATTCGAGAAAAAAGTGCAGTTCCGATTTTAATGATGTCGGCAAAAGATACAGATGTTGATAAAGCTGTTGGATTAGGACTTGGAGCAGATGATTACATTTGTAAGCCATTTTCTATGATTGAATTGGCTGCACGTGTAAAAGCAGGTATTCGGAGGTCTACGAAATACTCGGCTACAGAAACAATAGAAAAAATGATTCAAATTGGTGATTTAACAATTGATCCAATTAATTTTACTGTAGAAAAAAACGGGAAGCCTCTCAAACTTACTTTAAAAGAATTTGAGATTTTAAAGCTATTTGTAAAGAACCAAAATCGTGTATTTACGAAAGCGCAAATATATACGTTAGTTTGGAATGAAGAGTATTACGGTGACGATAACGTTATTAATGTTCATATGAGAAGATTGCGTGAGAAAATCGAAAGTGATCCATCTAATCCAGAATATATTAAAACGCTATGGGGCATCGGCTATAAGCTGGAAGTGATGTAATATGATCAATTTGTTAATAGGTATTATTTTTATATTGTTATGTGTTATTTATATGCAATATAAAATGAGAAAAAATAGTAGTAAAAATTTACGATACACATATGAAAAGTTAGAAAGTATTGTAAATGAAAAAACAGGCGAGACGTTACTCGTTATGACAGATGATCTAGAATTGCAAAAATTATTAGTGGCAATTAATCAATTATTAGATGCAAAACAGAAAACGAATGCAGATCATGCAAAAGTAGAAATTTCGATGAGAAAAATGCTTTCAAATATTTCGCATGACTTGAAAACACCACTAACAGTTATTCTTGGATATACAGAAATGTTAAATAAGGATAAAACGATAAATAAAGAAGAACAACAAATATTACTTGAGAAAGTGCATACGAAAACACTAGAAGTGATGGAATTAATTCATAAGTTTTTTGATTTAGCGAAATTAGAATCTGGTGACAAAGCAATTGAAATGAAAAAAGTAAATATGAATGAAGTTTGCCGCGAGAAGATTTTATCATTTTATGATTTAGTGACGACGAAAGGTTTTCAGGTTCATATTGATATACCAGAAAGAAATATATATGCACTTGGAAATGTAGAAGTATTAGGTAGGGTATTGAATAATTTAATATCAAATGCAATTACATATGGAGACGATGGAAAGGCACTCGGTATGACGTTAAGAGATGATGACACGGGCGTGTATATAGATGTATGGGATAAAGGAAAAGGGATTGATGAATCTCATATTGATAAAGTGTTTGAGCGTATGTACACACTTGAAGATTCAAGAAATAGATTGTACCAAGGAAGCGGTCTAGGATTAACGATTACGAAACGGCTTGTGGAAGCGATGGACGGAAAAATTCATCTTTCTAGTAAACCGTATGAAAAAACAATTTTTACAATTGCATTAACAAAGATACAGTTTTAGCTTGTAGAGCAGTAGATTCTACAAGCTTTTTTTCAGCGTAAGGAATTTGTAAGAAACGGGTAAGAAAAAAGAGATTTCCGTTGTCTATTATAGAAATATAGAGTATTGCGAAAGGGGAAAGTAACATGACATATATATTAAAAACAAACCAGTTAACGAAAGTGTTTAAAGGGAAAGAAGTTATTTCCGGTGTTAACATGCATGTGAAAAAAGGAGAAATTTACGGTTTTTTAGGACCAAACGGTGCTGGTAAAACAACGATTATGAAAATGATTACAAATTTAATAAAACCGACGAGTGGTGATATTGAAATCTTCGGTGAGAAATTAACAGATACATCTTATGAAGTATTAAAAAGAATGGGGACAATTATTGAATACCCAATCTTTTATGATAAATTAACGGCGAAAGAAAACTTAGACCTACATTGTGAATACATGGGCTACTACGATAAAAATGCAATTGACCATGCTTTACATTTAGTGAAACTACAAGGGGTAGATAATAAAAAAGTAAAAGATTTTTCATTAGGAATGAAACAACGACTCGGTATTGCAAGAGCAATCGTGACAAAGCCAGAATTGCTCATTTTAGATGAACCAATTAACGGTTTAGATCCAATTGGTATTAAAGAGTTACGAGACTTATTTAAAATGCTCTGCAAAGAATATGGCATTACATTATTAGTTTCTAGTCATATTTTAGGTGAAATGGAACTAATGGCCGATACAATTGGTGTGATTCAAAATGGAAAACTAATAAAAGAAGTTTCAATGAAGAGTATTAACGGAAAACAAACAGAGTACATTGAAATCACTGTTCCTGATGTGAAACGTGCAGCTTATATTTTAGAAGATAAACTTGGTATAAAAAACTACAAAATAATGAGTGGAACCATGATTCGTGTGTATGATACGTTAGCGTCTCAGCAGGCCATTTCAAAAGCACTTATTATGAACGATGTGGAAATTGAAAGTATTAATAAGAAACATAGTTCCTTAGAAGAATATTTCTTAAATGTAATGGATGGAGAAGGTATTCATGCTTAATGGACTATGGCTGAACCTGATAAGTGGATTTATCGTAATGCTAATAAGTGGAATTTTATATTATAGAAAACCAGAGCGGAAATGGTTGTTCATTGTACTAGTGATAGGAATGTTAAGCTTCGTTACTGCTGGAATTAGAATGTTAGCAGCGTAGAGACAGGTATATAAAGAATGGAGGCGTAATTTATATGTTTAAATTAATGAAGCTCGAATGGAAGAAACATAAATTATCTCGTTACTTTAAAAGTGTAGCAATTTGTATTATAGCAATTTTCGCTGCAGTAAGCCTTATGGCATTGGGAATGAAAGCCGAGGAAAACATGCTCTTCTCTGACTTCACACAGAACATGGCTGCAGCAAATATTTTTATTAGGATAACATTCATTATTTTTAGTTCGGTCATTTTATCACGTTTAGTAATTGATGAGTATAAGAACAAAACGATGCAATTATCGTTTATGTACCCGCTGCAAAGGAAAATGCTAATGAGGGCGAAATTAACAATTGTTTTTTGTTTTTGTTTTGTGAGTACCATTATCGCTACTTTTATTATTAGTTTACTCGTATATTTTGTGAGTCCCATGATGGGACTGATTGAAACGCCAGCTACGATGGGTGAAATAATAGCTATCGTTCCAGATACTTTTATAAGTGCATTTATGATATCTGGTATAAGTTTAATTCCTTTATTTTTTGGAATGAGAAAGAAATCGACACCGACAACGATTACTTCGGCAGTAATAATTGGTATGCTGATTAGTGGTAACGTTGGTCCTGGAAACGATCAAGTAAGTATGTTTGATTTTATAGCTATCCCAATCGTGCTCTGTTTATTAGGGATCTTCATTAGTTATTTATCGTTTCGTAAAATCGATAAGATTGATGTGGTGTGAAGCAAGCTTAAAACAACAACGAACTGGGGTATGAATGGTGAAAAAGATAATAGTAATTGCAATATTATTCATTACAATTGCTAGTGCGGTTTTTGGTTTTAAGGTGTTTCAGGGGGAAGGTTTTAAGAAAGAAAAGTCTTTTGAGATAAATAATATAAAAGAAATAGAAGTAGATAATGAAAACTGGAATCTTGAATTTAAAAGTACAGACGCTAATAAAATAGTAATTTCCGCTCAAGGTGAACAAGTAGATAAAGAGATAGATCCTGTCAAAATAGAAAATGATGAAAATAAAATTGTGATTAAACAAAAACAAAAGATGAACAGATTTTTTAATGGTTTCACGTTTAGGAAGAAAAATAGTATATCTATAGCTATTCCGAAGAAAGAAATAGATAAAATTGTATTAAATAATAAATCGGGTGATGTGAAAATAAGAGATATAGTAGTAAAAAATATCATGACAAAAGGCAAGTCTGGAGATGAAATGATTGTAGGACTATCAGCCGAGAAAGGTGAATTCATATCGCAAAGTGGAGAGTTAGTTTTAAAAGGTAGTTCAGTACAAGAATTAAATATAAAGTCTACGACTGGTGATAACTATATAACAAATGTAAGTAACTCAAATATGAACATCACTTCAACATCTGGGGAAGTATTGCTGAAAGATATGACAGAAGGAAAATCATTATTTATAGAAACAAAATCAGGGGATATTGGCGTACGGTATAAAGGTGTCCCGGCATCATTGAAGCTTATGGCTAAAAGTAATTCGGCTGACGTAATAGTAGATTTAAAAGGACTTAAGAAAGATAAAAATACAGAAAAAATAAAAGTAGGAACGATTGGTGATGCAAAAAATGAAGCGAAGATTTTAAGTGAAACAGGAGTCATTTATATTGATTAAATCTTAGGAGGAAGGAGGACACTATCATGCTACATTTAATGAAGCTAGAATTGAAAAAGTTTAAGCTTGGTTGGTACGTGAAGAGAGCAATTATTGCAAATATTGTTATACTGGCATTAATGATCTTTGTGAGCATCATTGCTCAAGTAGAAGGTGATGCAGAAATAAGGAATCCAGAGACGATATTGTTAATGGCTAGCACAATAGTAAGAGCAACGTTTATTGTTTTTGGTAGTGTATTAATCGCAAGGCTAATAATTGGTGAATATAAAAATAAAACAATACTACTTATGTTTTCTTACCCTATTAATCGGAAGAAAATGATGGCTAGTAAGTTGGCTATTGCAGCAATAGTAACATTTATAACAGTTATTGTATCTAACATTTTAGTAGTAGGAGTTTTCTTTGGTATAGATAGCTATTTTTCAATTCTTCCTAATTCATTTACAGTAGATCAATTGATGCAAGAAGGAATAAAACTAGTTCCTTTAGCCATTGCAACTGCGGGGATGAGTTTAATCCCATTATACTTCGGAATGCGTAAACGTTCCGTGCCAACTACAATTGTTTCATCTCTTATCGTTGTCACAATTGCAATGAATGGCAACCCAGAGTTTTCTACAGCAACTTTTCTTCCCCTTCAACTAGCACTCGCAGCAATTGGAGTTGTAATTGCGTATTACGGCATTAAAAATATAGAGAAGGAAGATATAACTGTATGATAAGAATATGTGAAAAAGAGTTGGCGTTACACCAACTCTTTTTTGTATATGTACGCTTCGTTACTACTCTGTAAATTTAGAGTGTGTGCTTAAATACTTTTGCACTTCTGGAGAAATGTTAAAGTTATTAGGACTTTTATATTCGATAGTAAACTCGCCGTCGGTACTTGTTTCAAAGGAGATTGCATAGCTATTCATTTTAGCATCGTAAGAAGTATTTTTGACTTCTGCATCTAGATTAAAATATTTTGTAATATACTCTTTTGAGTCCGTAATTGCTACTTGTTTTCCCCAAGGGGTACCATAATAGGTGAAATAAAGAGATACACTAATAACTCCAATAATAGAAGTTAGTAAAATAGTTCCCATAGCTATTTTTTTATTTTTTGTATTCAATTTGGTTACTCCTCTTCGTAATATGTATTCATTTTAACCTATCTTTTCCATAAAACAACCATTAAGAAAAAATAGTTTCACATGAAACAAGTTACAGAAAAAGACAAGATATGTAAACATCTTGTCTTTTTTGTCGTTACATTTTAGGAGCTTCCATTCCAGCCGCAGCCCATTCTTCTTTTGCGGGGCCATATACGCCAGGAACTGTTAAGCCAGCTTGTCGCATTAAAACCGTCATTTGTCCGCGGTGGTGATTTTGATGATTAATGAGTGTCATTAGAAATATAGAATTCGGCATAGGGCGACCAAAGAAGTCATTAATAGTAGCTAAGTCTTTATCAGTCCATTTACTTTGAAGTGTTTCAACAAAAGCCGCGTTTACTTTACGGTATTCATCTGCAATTGTTTTTGCAGAAGTTGGAACAGGATAATCTTTCGTTTCTCCTTCAAACTTTAGCCCTGTGCCAGATAGTATAACAGGAATTGCCGTCACGATATGCCAAGCAACTCTACCTAACGTCCAATGTTCAGGTGCAATTTCCTGTGATAAAGATGCATCGGTTAATGAATCAAGCATTTTCTCAGTAGACTCTGCTTCGTATGTCCATGATTGCAAGAAGCCTTCAATAGTTTGGTACATAGTTATCCCTCCTATTTTTGTTCATAGATTAAATTCGTGAGAGATAATATAATCCCTGTTCCACAAGAAATAATTAATTAAGCATTGCTACAATATGAAAACAATTAGAAAATATTTGTAAAAGTGTCAGGAAACGAATGTGCTCATTCGTATATATAATGAATAAAGAATAGGATAAAGAGTGGTGATAAGGGTGAAGGATATAGAAATAGTAGAAGGTCTTCGGAAACAAGATATGTTAGCATTACATACAGTAATTGATCGATATGGAGATTTAATTTATAAGGTAGTTCATAGTATTTTAGATACTGCACAGAGTAAGGTGTTAGTGGATGAATGTGTTGACGATATTTTATTAATCGTTTGGTACAACATTAGTAGTTATGATGAAAATCGTGGGAAGTTTAGAAACTGGCTTATATCTGTCGCTAGGTTTAAGGCCATCGATTATAAACGAAAAAGTAATAAGTCTTATCAATTACAAGAGTTTCAGCAAGAAATATATGAAGATAGAAAAAATGTCAATTTAACAAAAGAAGAGCGAGATTATAATTTTTACGTTTTAATTAAAGAATTGAATGAAGAAGATAAGAAAATTTTTATAAAAAGGTATTTAGATGAATATAGCGTACAAGAAATAGTGCTTGAATTCGGTATGACACGAGATACGGTATATAGTAGGCTTTCAAGAGGGAGAAAGAAATTGAAGAAGCTGCTGGGGGGGAAAAGGAATGAATAAAGAAAAGTTACTTCAGGAATTAAATAACTTACAGTATAGCGATAATTGTGTAGATGATTATAGAAATGATGAGAAAATAGATAAAAAGAAAATAGATCGTACAAAAGAAGTTGTAACAAAAACAATTTTAATGAAAAGTTGTTATGAGGTTGTACAAGAAGAGTTACAGGGAAGCGGAGAGATTTTATATAGTATGCTTGCCGAAAATCATCGTGTGAAAAATTGGCAGACAGGCACAGCAATGACATTAGGGATAGGCGTTCTTGCAATGAACTTCGGTATTAATAATGTGTTAATCGTTACAAATAAACGGTTGTATATGTTTTTTATGGATCGTTATTATAATGAAGTTGATTTAAAAGTATGTGTATTGAATGAAGTAGCTTATATGAAAACAATATTAGACCGTAAAGGTGGAAGTGAGTTTCTGCATATAAAGTATAAAAATGATAACGAATACGTATTATTGGGAAATGCTGATGATTACAGAGAGTTATTTCAAATAGTAGGTAGGTTGAAAATAGCGAATGGAATAGAATTGAGATTACAAGATAAGAAATTAAAGAGAAAGTTAACTTTAAAACGAAGTGTGTTCAATATAATCATGTATTTACTTGTTATATATATTATGTACAAAGCCTATGTTAATTTTATGCCATAATAGGAAAAGACGGCTTCACATATATGAAGCCTCCTTTTTAATTAACTTTCTTCCCACTCTTCCTCATCAACCATAAGAAATAAGGTGCTCCAAGTACAGCAACGACAAGACCAGAAGGAATTTCTTTCGGATATGCGATTGTACGTCCAAGTAAGTCAGCAACAGAAAGAAGGATTGCTCCAAATAGTGCTGAACAAACGAATAGTCTTTGATGATTCATACCAACAATAATTCTTGCTAAGTGAGGTGCGACAAGGCCTAAAAAGGCAATTGTACCGACAGCAGCGATATTTACTGATGCAAGTAGTGTCGCTAGCACAATCAGAGCAAGACGTGTTTTATTTACTGGTTGCCCAAGTCCAGTTGCTAAATCGTCTCCAAGTACGAGAACGTCAAGTTGTTTTATTAAGAAAAAGATAATGAATACAAGAATTAGAGATGGATATAGAATGATATTTTCTAAGTGATTCCATCCTCTTGCATACGTACTGCCAGATAACCATGTTAAAGCAGCGGCAACATTCAAATTGGCTCTAACGATAAAGATTTGAATAATTGCCGAGCCAAGTGCAGAAATACCAATTCCTATTAAAGCAAGGGCTGTTGGGCTAAATCCTGATTTCCATGAAAAGAAGAGGACAATTCCTACTGCAAGTAGTCCGCCGATAAATGCACCAATTGGTAGAAAGAAACCAGGAAGTGCAGGAAAGACATACATAATAGTTAAAGCACCAACACCAGCTCCCGATGAAATACCAATAATAGAAGGATCGGCAAGTGGATTTCGTAATATACCTTGGAAAACAAGCCCACTTATTGCAAGGCATGCGCCAGCAATAGCAGCAACGAGCATTCTTGGTAAACGAAGATTCATCATCATGTTTTTGTCAAATAGTGTTAATTGACCTGATATAACATTTGTAATACTTTCGATATAAGCGTTACTACCGATTGTAACACCAAGAGCAATCGTCACAATACAAAGTGTGATAGATATAATGATTACCTTTTTATAAGAGTAATAGCGGGAACTAGCTCCAGCTGCATTCGCACCGTTATCATTCATATATTGTTTCGACTTCATCATTCGGTACACTAAGTAAATAAGCCAAGGAGATCCAATCATTGCTGTGACTGCCCCAACAGGAAGTTCTGCACCGGTTGGATCTATTAATTTACCGACAACATCTGCTCCAAGTAATAATACTGCCCCCCATAAGAAAGAAGAGAGAAGAAGAGTAAAGTGTTGACGGTATCCGATAAGGCGCATTAAATGAGGCGCAACTAAGCCGACAAATCCAATTGGTCCAACAACAGTAACAATTACTGCTGTTAAAAAGATTGCAGCAATGAAGGCGATAAGACGTGTTACTGCTGTTTTTTCACCAAGAGAAACAGCAACATCATCACCAAGTAAGAGAATGTTGAGTTTACGAGACATAAATAGTAAAACTAGGAAAGAAATAATGATAAATGGAAAAGCAAATTGAACGCCATCCCAGTTATTTTGAATAAGAGAGCCAGCTCCCCATAAAAATAAACCAGCTGTTTCATTTTCATAGAAAAGCTGCATCGTTCCGGTAAAGGCAGAGAGCATTAATGTAACGACCATACCAGCTAATGCCATTCTAAGTGGGGTTCCCTTTTTTCCACCAGAAATACGGTATACAAATAAAGCAGTAATAGCACCGCCGATAAATGTGAACAGAAGAGAATTAATTTGTAAACTTTTCGGTAAGAAAATTGTAGCCGCTACTAGAAAGAAATATGCGCCAGAGTGAATACCCATTGTACTGGATTCAGCAAGTGGATTTTTCGTTAACGTTTGTAAAATAACCCCTGATGCAGCAAGAGCGCCTCCAGCTAAAATGGCAATTACAGCTCTAGGTAATCGAAGCATGATTAAAGTTTGATGTTCTAGCGATTGGTTCGGTGAGATAAGAGCATCAATAATCATACTATAGGAAATGTTTGCTTGACCTTGTCCGATATGAATAAAGAAAAGGAGGAGCAAGAGAGCTGCTCCTCCTCCGAATACAAGACTTGCTCGAAGTGTGTGTTGTAAGCTATTCATCGTGTAATCACTTCTTCGCTGTCATTACATCTGCTACTTGTGTTGCTAAAGATGTTGCAGACTCAGGACCACCGAAAATCCAAGTATCGCCTTTTAATTTATACATTTTGTTTTCTTTTTTGAACTTTAATTCTTCCCAAGCAGGGTTGCCTTTTAGTTGCGTGTCAAAAATGTTATCTTCATCCGCTACAATGTAAATGAAGTTTGAATCTTGTACACTTTGTAATGATTCTACAGTTGTTTGTTTGAAACCATCTGGCTCAGATTTTCCTGCTTCAAAAGTATTTGTTAAACCTAATTTTTTTGTAACTTGTAAAGCTAAAGAATTGTCAGTTAAGATACGGAATGTTGGTACGTTTTTAGCAGTAAATGCTTGTGCCATTGCTATGTTTTTATCTTTTAAGTCTGCTTTCTCAATTTTTGCTTTTGCATCAGCGAATGCTTTATCCATATCAGCTAATACTTTTTTACCTTCTTCTTCTTTTCCAACTGCTTTTGCAATTTGTTTAAATGTTTCTGTCATTTCAGCAAAGTGATCGTTATTACTTATTGATGGATCAAACATAACTGTTGGTGCAATTTGCTCTAATTCATTTTTAATTGCTTTACCACGGAATGAAGCTGTGATAATTAAGTCTGGTTTTAAACGGCTAATTTCTTCTAAGTTTGGTTGTTGACGTGTCCCTACATCTACAACATCTTTACTCGGTTTTGTTTTTGTATTTACCCATTTATTATAATTCTTAATGTCTGCCATCCCTACTGGCTGAACACCAAGTGCTAATAAGTCTTCTGAATATACCCACTCAAGTACAACTACTTTTTTCGCTGGTTTATCTAACTTCGTTTCCCCTTCAGCGTGTTTAATTGTTATAGCTTGATTTTTATTGTCCGCTTTTGTTTCTTTTTTCTCCTCTTTTTGCTGTCCGCATCCAACAGCGAATAGAAGAACTACTATGAAAATACCGAGAATTTTCTTCATCTTCTGCCCCCAAATTAAGTGTTTTTTGTAACTAGTACCATAAGTGAAAATGGTTATCAATTACAACACCCAAATCATACTATGAGGGTATTTTAAGTGTCAATATATTTTTAAAATTTTGACGAAAAATAACGAATTATACGGATTTTTATATATTATAGTCGCTATTTATGAAGAATAAGCCTCTTTACTAAAAATATTGGCGAATGTGGAAAGTTTAAATGGGAAAGTGGCTGTGTACGATAGTGTAATGTGTATTGTTAATAGTCTGTGGAGATAAGGCGAAAGTACAAGCAAAAGGAGAGTGAATCGCATGTAATAATTACTAGAATGTATGGAGGAAATCTGTGTTTTATCCCCGACTAGGCAAAGTATTTCTTTGTTATTTAGATAGGTGTTTTTTAAGTCGGTGATTGCGCTAAAAAGATCGAATGTAAAGGAAGTGATCAACATGTCTTCATGGAGCAATAACGTAAATGGATATTGTGGGTGTAATAATCAAAATGGTGTACATGTTGATTCATGCTGTTTTAGTTGCGATGGGACAGTTCCTAAAGTTGGTCCAACCGGTCCGACGGGGGCAACAGGAGCAACCGGTCCGACGGGGGCAACAGGAGCAACAGGCCCAACGGGGGCAACAGGAGCAACAGGCCCAACGGGGGCAACAGGAGCAACAGGCCCAACGGGGGCGACAGGAGTAACAGGCGACACAGGTCCAACGGGAGCGACAGGAATAACAGGGGCAACGGGTCCAACAGGAGCGACAGGAATAACAGGAGCAACAGGCCCAACGGGAGCGACAGGAATAACAGGGGCAACGGGCCCAACAGGAGCGACAGGCCCAATAGGAGCAACGGGTTTAACGGGGGCGACAGGGGTAACAGGAGCAACAGGCCCAACAGGAATAACAGGGGCAACAGGAATAACAGGGGCAACGGGTCCAACGGGGGCGACAGGAGTAACGGGAGCAACGGGTCCAACGGGAGCGACAGGCCCAACAGGAGCAACAGGCCCAACGGGATCAACGGGTTCAACAGGATCAACGGGTTCAACAGGTCCAACGGGAGCAACAGGATCAACAGGCCCAACGGGAGCGACAGGATCAACAGGCCCAACGGGAGCGACAGGTTCAACAGGATCAACAGGTTCAACAGGTTCAACAGGTTCAACAGGATCAACGGGTTCAACAGGTCCAACGGGAGCAACAGGAGCAACAGGCCTTACAGGAGCAACAGGTACAAGTATCACGGCGACATATGCATTTGCAAATAATACGTCGGGAACAGCGATATCGGTACTTCTTGGTGGAACGAATGTCCCGCTTCCGAATAATCAAAATATCGGTCCTGGTATTACGGTTTCCGGGGGAAATACAGTATTTACGGTTGCAAATGCTGGGAATTATTATATTTCATATTCGATTAATATAACAGCTTCATTATTGGTCAGTTCACGAATTACAATTAATGGAGCACCACTTGCTGGGACGATCAATTCTCCTGCGTTAGCAACTACATCATTTAGCGCAACAATTATTACAAATCTTGCAGCAGGAGATGCTATTAGTTTGCAACTATTTGGTTTGTTAGCTGTTGCAACATTATCAACAACTACACCAGGAGCTGTATTAACGATAATAAGATTAAGCTAAATAATAACTCTCTTACTTTTTTAAGATTAGGAGAGTTTCTACATATAATAAGAAGTTAATGAAGTAAAGCATAGTGATATAAAAGTCAGAATATTATGATTGTAACGTTATGGTGACTATAATATAATGAAAACAACCTCATGAATGAACATTCATTTATTTTTGATGTATTTGAAGGGGGAATGAAGGTGGAAAAACCATGGTTGAAAAGTTATCCAGAGGAAATTCCAAGTACGATTTCTTATGATATTCAGCCGCTTCATAAATATGTAGAACAGATGGCTTCTCGCTATCCAGAAAAGAAAGCGCTTCACTTTTTGGGGAAGGATATTACATTTTCACACTTCCATGATAAAGTGAAGAAATTTGCAAATTATCTTCAAAAGCTCGGTGTGGAAAAGGGTGATCGAGTTGCTATTATGTTGCCGAATTGTCCGCAAGCTGTAATTGGTTATTACGGTACATTACTTGCGGGAGGTATCGTAGTACAAACCAATCCACTGTATACAGAAAGGGAATTAGAATATCAGCTTCATGACTCGGGAGCAAAAGTAATTCTTTGCCTCGATTTAGTGTTTCCAAGAGTAACGAATGTTCAATCTGCTACAAAAATTGAGCATATTATCGTAACTCGCATTGCGGACTTTTTACCATTCCCTAAAAATCTATTGTATCCATTTGTGCAGAAAAAACAGTCGAATTTAGTTGTGAAAGTATCAGAGAGTGAAACGATTCATCTTTGGAATTCAGTAGAAAAAGAAGTGAATACGAATGTTGAGGTGCCTTGTGATCCTGAAAAAGATCTAGCTCTTTTACAGTACACAGGAGGAACAACCGGATTTCCGAAAGGCGTTATGTTAACGCATAAAAACCTCGTCTCTAACACGTTAATGGGAGTTCAATGGTTATATAATTGCAAAGAAGGAGAAGAAGTCGTTCTTGGGGTTCTTCCATTTTTCCATGTTTATGGTATGACAGCTGTTATGAATTTAAGTATTATGCAAGGATACAAAATGGTCCTTATTCCAAAGTTTGATATGAAAATGGTTTTTGAAGCGATTAAGAAGCATAAAGTGACATTGTTTCCAGGTGCACCAACCATTTATATCGCTCTTTTAAATAGTCCACTTTTAAAAGAATATGATATTTCTTCTATTCGTGCTTGTATTAGTGGATCAGCACCACTGCCAGTAGAAGTACAGGAAAAGTTCGAAACAGTTACAGGTGGTAAACTAGTAGAGGGATATGGTTTAACAGAATCCTCTCCAGTTACACATAGTAATTTTTTATGGGAAAAGCGAGTGCCAGGTAGCATTGGAGTTCCGTGGCCAGATACAGAAGCAATCATTATGTCACTTGAGACTGGTGAGGCATTACCGCCAGGAGAAATAGGGGAAATTGTAGTGAAAGGTCCTCAAATTATGAAAGGATACTGGAATAAGCCAGAGGAAACAGCGGCTGTATTGCAAGATGGCTGGCTCCATACAGGTGATGTTGGCTACATGGATGAAGATGGATTTTTCTATGTGAAAGATCGCAAGAAAGATATGATTGTCGCGAGTGGATTTAATGTGTATCCTCGTGAAGTTGAAGAAGTACTATATGAGCATGAAAAAGTGCAAGAAGTAGTGACAATTGGAGTTCCAGATCCGTACCGAGGAGAGACAGTTAAAGCATTTGTTGTGTTAAAAGAAGGTACGGAGTGCTCTGAGGAAGAATTAAATCAGTTTGCACGTAAATATTTAGCGGCTTATAAAGTGCCGAAAGTATATGAGTTTAGAGATGAATTGCCAAAAACGACAGTAGGGAAAATTTTACGCCGTGTTCTAATAGATGAAGAGAAGAGAAAGAATGAGGATGAGCAAACGGGCTAAGGCCCTTTCTTTTTGAAAAAATAGGATTGACACTTTTCTAAATAGTCAGTATTATAAGAATATGAATGACTATTCATTCAGTCATCTTCTTGAAGGGGACAGTAAATTGAAGAAAAATAGACCGAAATACAATCAAATTATTGATGCGGCAGTCATTGTGATTGCGGAGAATGGGTACCACCAAGCGCAAGTTTCTAAAATCGCAAAGCAAGCTGGGGTAGCTGATGGCACGATTTATTTATATTTTAAAAATAAAGAAGATATATTAATATCCTTATTCCAAGAGAAGATGGGAGAATTTGTCGAAACAATTCGTCAAAAAACAGCAGGAATTGAAAGCGCTGTATCGAAGTTATTCATGTTGGTAGAAACGCACTTCTTGCTGTTGTCGCAAAATGATCCTCTTGCTATCGTTACGCAATTAGAGCTAAGGCAGTCCAATCAAGACTTGCGCCTTAAAATAAATGAAGTATTAAAAGGCTACTTACAAGTTATGGATGAGATTTTAGAGACTGGTATAAAACAAGGTGAATTTCAAGCAGATTTAAATGTTCGCGTGGCAAGACAAATGATCTTTGGAACAGTAGATGAAGTTGTGACCAATTGGGTAATGAGCGATCATAAGTATGATCTGGTCGCACTTTCAAAAACGGTACACGGGCTACTTATTGCAGCTTGTGGTTATCGTCAATAATGGGAGGGATCATGTTGAAATTCCTATCTGTAAGAGTTGAAGATCATATCGCGGTGGCGACATTAAATCACGCACCAGCGAATGCGATGTCTTCACAAGTTATGCATGATGTTACTGAATTAATTGATCAAGTGGAAAAGGATGATAACATTCGTGTTGTTGTTATTCATGGTGAAGGACGTTTCTTCTCAGCGGGAGCAGATATTAAAGAATTTACATCTGTTACTGAAGCGAAGCAAGCAACAGAATTAGCACAGCTTGGACAAGTTACGTTTGAGCGTGTTGAAAAATGTTCAAAACCAGTTATTGCGGCAATTCATGGAGCGGCACTGGGCGGCGGCCTTGAATTTGCTATGTCTTGCCACATGCGCTTTGCAACTGAAAGTGCAAAACTTGGTTTACCTGAATTAACACTTGGATTAATTCCTGGCTTTGCAGGTACACAGCGCTTACCACGTTATGTTGGGAAAGCGAAAGCTTGTGAAATGATGTTAACAAGTACACCAATTACTGGTGCAGAAGCATTAAAGTGGGGACTTGTTAACGGATTGTTCTCTGAAGAATCTCTTTTAGATGATACGCTTAAAGTTGCAAAACAAATTGCTGGAAAAAGTCCAGCAACAACTCGTGCTGTACTAGAGTTATTGCAAACGACAAAATCGTCTCATTACTATGAAGGTGTACAACGTGAATCACAGATTTTTGGTGAAGTATTTACGAGTGAAGATGGAAGAGAAGGTGTAGCTGCATTTTTAGAAAAGCGTAAACCTTCATTTAGTGGCAGGTAGTTCAATTATTTTTTTAATATAAATTAACAGAAAATTAAAATTGATAGAATCTTTCTGAAAAACAAGGGGGTAAATGGAATGAACATCTACGTACTCATGAAACGAACATTTGATACAGAAGAAAAAATCGTAATTAAAAACGGTGCAATTTACGATGGCGAAGCGGAATTCATCATCAACCCTTACGATGAATATGCAATTGAAGAAGCAATTCAAGTAAGAGACGCACAAGGTGGAGAAGTTACAGTTGTAACAGTCGGTGGCGAAGATAGTGAGAAAGAACTTCGTACTGCATTAGCAATGGGCTGTGATAAAGCTGTATTAATTAATATTGAAGATGATGTAGAAAATGGTGACCAGTTCACGACAGCAAAAGTGCTTGCTGAATATTTAAAAGATAAAGATGCAGATTTAATTTTAGGCGGAAACGTTGCAATTGATGGTGCATCTGGACAAGTAGGACCACGCGTAGCTGAAGCGTTAAATATTCCGTATGTAACGACAATTACAAAACTTGAAATTGACGGTACAAATGTGAAGATTGAGCGTGATGTTGAAGGTGATACAGAAGTGATTGCAACTTCATTACCAGTTTTAGTAACAGCACAGCAAGGTTTAAATGAACCGCGTTATCCATCGCTTCCAGGTATTATGAAAGCGAAGAAAAAGCCGCTAGAAGAATTAGAATTAGATGATTTAGATTTAGAAGAAGATGATGTGGAAGCAAAGACAAAAACAATTGAAATCTATTTGCCTCCTAAGAAAGATGCAGGAAAAGTGTTACAAGGCGAGCTGCAAGATCAAGTAAAAGAACTTGTATCGTTGCTCCATACAGAAGCGAAAGTAATCTAATAAAATACGAAATTATATATGCAGGAGGGAAAATCTATGGCTCGTAAAGTATTAGTAATGGGTGAAGTTCGTGATGGATCGCTACGTAACGTTTCTTTTGAAGCGGTAGCAGCAGCAAAAACAATTGCAGAAGGCGGTGAAGTAGTAGGTCTTCTAATTGGAGACAGCGTTGCCTCTTTTGCAAATGAATTGATTCATTACGGTGCAGATCGCGTTGTGACAGTTGAAAATGATAAATTAAAATCATATACATCTGATGGTTATGCACAAGCGTTTTTAGCTGTACATGCTGAAGAAAATCCAGAAGGTATCGTTTTTGGACATACAGCACTTGGTAAAGATTTATCACCAAAATTAGCAGCGAAGCTTGAAGCTGGTTTAGTTTCTGACGTAACTGCTTTAGAGGTTGAAGGTGGAAATGTTATCTTCACTCGTCCAATTTACTCTGGTAAAGCATTCGAGAAGAAGATTGTAACAGACGGCATCTTATTTGCGACAGTGCGTCCAAATAACATTGCAACTCTGGAAAAAGATGAGTCTCGCAGCGGTGACGTATCTTCTATTACAGTTGATGTGAAAGATTTACGTACAATCATTCAAGATGTTGTCCGTAAAACAGCAGAAGGTGTGGATCTTTCTGAAGCAAAAGTTATTATCGCTGGCGGACGTGGTGTGAAGAGTGAAGAAGGCTTTAAGCCATTAAAAGAGTTAGCAGACGTACTAGGCGGCGCTGTTGGGGCATCTCGTGGTGCTTGTGACGCTGAATACTGTGATTACTCATTACAAATTGGTCAAACTGGTAAAGTTGTTACGCCAGACTTATACATTGCATGTGGTATTTCTGGTGCGATTCAGCATTTAGCAGGTATGTCTAACTCAAAAATAATCGTTGCGATTAATAAAGATCCAGAAGCAAGTATCTTTAAAGTAGCTGACTATGGTATTGTCGGTGACTTATTCGAAGTTGTACCTCTTTTAACAGAAGAGTTTAAAAAGTTAAAAGTACATTCATGATTTAAGTACCCTTGAGTTCCAAGTGAAGTACCCCTATATATAGAAAAAGGTGAGAGATCCCCTGTCTCTCATCTTTTTAGTATTTAATCCGTATTTTTATATAGTATAAAGGAACATTTTTTTGTTACAATACATAACGATACATATTATTCGCCACGTATATAAGTTAATGATATACTCTTGGTAGAATATACTTGAAGGAGGAAATAAAATGGCAATTGTAAACGCAAATGACCAAAGCTTCGCAGCAGAAACTAGCGAAGGTGTTGTATTATTAGATTTCTGGGCACCTTGGTGTGGACCTTGTAAAATGATCGCTCCTGTATTAGAGGAAATTGATGCAGAACTAGGCGAAAAAGTAAAAGTAGTAAAAGTAGACGTTGATGAAAACCAAGAAACTGCTCGTCAATTCGAAGTAATGAGCATTCCAGCTCTTTTCGTATTAAAAGACGGTAAAGTAGTTGATCAAGCGTTAGGTTACAAACCGAAAGAAGCGTTAGTAGAATTAGTTTCTAAACACTTCTAAAATAAAAAAGCTACCATTTGGTAGCTTTTTTTATTTTCTTTTTTACAGTCTTTCCGTTACAATAAAAGAACGTATGTTGGGTGTTTGGGCATAGTATGTTTTCAAGGGAAAATAAAAATGCTAAGTATGTAGAAATGGAGGGAGACGAGTGCACGAACATTTGAAAGAGAAGTTGGCTATTTTACCAGATCAACCTGGTTGTTATTTGATGAAAGATAAGCAAGGAACGGTTATATATGTCGGAAAGGCAAAAGTGCTTAAAAATCGTGTGCGCTCGTACTTTACTGGTTCACATGATGGGAAAACACTGCGGCTTGTAGGAGAAATTGTTGATTTTGAATATATTGTAACTTCTTCGAATTTAGAAGCACTTATTTTAGAGTTAAATCTAATTAAAAAATATGATCCGAAATATAATATTCAATTAAAAGATGATAAAACATATCCTTTTATTAAAATTACAGCGGAGAAGCAACCTCGCTTACTCATTACTCGAAACGTAAAAAAAGATAAAGGGAAATATTTTGGTCCTTATCCAAATGCACAATCTGCTCATGAAACGAAAAAACTGCTAGATCGTATGTATCCACTTCGGAAATGCACGAATATGCCAGATAAAGTTTGTTTGTATTATCATATGGGTCAATGTTTAGCACCTTGTGTGAAAGAAGTGACGGAAGAACAAAATAAAGAAATTGTAGATGAAATTATTAAGTTTTTAAATGGTGGACATAAAGAAGTTCGTTCAGAACTAGAAATAAAAATGTATGAGGCTTCAGAGAAACTAGAGTTTGAACGTGCAAAAGAGTTGCGTGATCAAATTGCTCATATTGATGCGATTATGGAAAAACAAAAGATGATTATGAGTGACTTAGTGGATCGTGATGTGTTTGGATATGCAGTGGATAAAGGATGGATGTGTGTTCAAGTTTTCTTCGTTCGAAAAGGAAAGCTAATTGAACGTGATGTTTCTATGTTTCCAATTTACGATGAACCAGAAGAGGGTTTTTTAACGTTTATCGGCCAATTTTATGAAAACAGTAGTCATTTTAAGCCGAAGGAGATTGTCGTTCCAGGAAGTATAGACTCGGAATTAGTAGAGCGCTTTTTAGAAGTGGAAGCGACGCAGCCGAAACGTGGTAAGAAAAAAGACCTTGTAGAATTGGCAAATAAAAATGCGAAGATTGCTCTTGAAGAGAAGTTTTACTTAATTGAACGTGATGAAGAACGAACGATTAAAGCGGTAGATCATTTAGGGAAGCAGCTTGGGATTGAAACGCCATATCGTATTGAAGCGTTTGATAACTCAAATATTCAAGGAACAAATCCCGTTTCTGCAATGATTGCTTTTATCGATGGGAAACCGGCGAAGAAAGAGTATCGAAAATATAAAATTAAAACGGTTCAAGGACCAGATGATTATGAGTCTATGAGAGAAGTTGTGAGGCGCCGTTATACAAGGGCGCTTAAAGAAAATTCACCTTTACCTGATTTGATTATTATTGATGGAGGAAAAGGCCATCTAGCGGCTGCAAGTGATATTTTAGAGAATGAGCTCGGATTATATATTCCGATGGCAGGTCTTGTAAAAGATGATAAACATAAAACCTCCCATTTAATTATTGGGGATCCACCGGAACCTGTGATGCTTGAGAGAAATAGCCAAGAATTTTATTTATTGCAGCGTATTCAAGATGAGGTGCATCGATTTGCGATTACATTCCATCGTCAATTACACGGGAAATCTGTCATTCAATCAGCATTGGATGATATTCCAGGAATCGGTGATAAACGGAAAAAGGTATTGTTAAAACATTTTGGTTCATTAAAGAAGATGAAAGAAGCTTCTATAGAGGAATTTGTCGAAGCGGGTATGCCGAAAAATGTCGCGGAGACGATTTATACGTATTTAACAGATAAGAAGACGTTGTAGTTTACAACGTCTTCTGTTTTTTGGTATAATTTCTGAAGATTTAAAATAAATGCATCTGAATGAAAATACAAAAAAGTCAACTAAACTGATATGTCTAGTTGACTGTAGGTAATGCTTACACTTCAATGAGATCTTTTATATCCCATTTTACAAGAAATGTAATAGAGTCAGAACGTTTTTTCTTTTCTTCGTATGACTCTGCAACGACGTTCCGTTGCTTTTGGATTTGTTCAGCGATGAATCCGGCTTCTAGTTGATAAGAAGAATGTCGTTTTTGTTTTTGACGTTCTGCGATGAGTGTGCCTTTAAGTTGGAACTGCATTTCACGACGCTTATGTTCAACAATGCTTAAAGTGCCCCAGCCAGCCTTTTCAAAGAACTGAATGACTTCTTCAATTGTTTCTAGCGGATATTTTCTTGCAAGGTTTCTACCAGACCAGTATAAAATACCATCTAAATCGTTGCCGATTAAATCAGGTAGTAATTCTTCACGTAGCAATTCATAAGCGAAGGCGTTCAATGAAACATCTTCTAAAGATGTTGTATCGATTGTATTTTTACTCACAATATTCCCCTCTTTCTATAGGGATTATTATATAACAT
>NZ_JBNLYE010000028.1:0-30944 GCF_050172095.1 Bacillus sp. GMs2/2 | reverse complement strand
GGAAGTTCAGAGTATCAATCTAAAAATAGACAAGTTTCCAGTTATTAAGGATAGTAGAAAATTCAACTTTTTAGAAAATGGTTTAACGATGAGGAAATACGCTTTAGGAAAAGTAATATTACTGAACGGAAAGTAAAATTCAATTATTTAAATAGGGTTATAATAAAAATTAACAACTGTGCTTATTTTGCGTGCATATCAGGACATTGAATGGACTGAGGTAGTTAAGGAATTACTACAAAATTTAATTAGGGATAGTGGTGTATGGTTAAAAACAATCATTAGCTGAGGTTGAGACTCGATGTATTACTATAAAAATCAAAGCATAGTAAGAAAAACTATGAGCATAGGGCAACACCGCTTGCTAAAAAATTTACTGAGTAGTGGATGGAATATACTATAATAAAAATAAGAAAAATGAAGATATGGGGGATATGGAAGTGGGTTATCAGTCAGAAGCACAACTAGAAAATCATTTAGTCGAGCAATTGCAAACACAAGGTTACGAAGCTGTTCAATTATCGGATTATGCAGCTGTATTAGTCAATTTCCGTGCGCAATTAAATAAGTTCAATGAGAAGAAATTAAATGGGCAACCGTTAACAGATAAAGAATTTAAGCGTGTCCTTGTTGCAACAGAAGATAAAAGTATTTATGAGTCTGCAAAAATCTTACGTGATAAGTTGCTAATCGAGCGTGAAGATGGTACGGAGCTTTATTTAGAACTTATGAATACGAAACAATGGTGTAAAAACTTATTCCAGGTGACAACGCAAACGACAATGTTTGGTAAATACGAAAATCGTTATGACGTCACAGTTTTCATCAATGGGTTACCAATCGTCCAAATTGAGTTAAAGCGAAGAGGTTTAGATTTTAAAGAAGCATTTAATCAAATTCAACGTTACCGTCGCCATTCGTTCCAAGGGCTTTATCACTTCTTGCAAATCTTTGTTGTAAGTAATGGCGTCGATACGAAATACTTCTCAAACTCTGACTATGCTATCCAATTTGGTTTTACATTCTTCTGGTCAGACGAAGAAAATAATATTATTACAAACTTACAAGAGTTCGCAAAAGTCTTTTTACAACCTTGTCATTTAGCGAAAATGGTGAGCCGCTATATGATTATTAACGATACAGATAAGGCGTTAATGGTCATGCGCCCTTATCAAGTCTATGCAGTGGAAGCGTTAGTAAAACGAGCAACGGAAACGAACAATAATGGGTTTATTTGGCATACAACAGGTTCAGGTAAAACGTTGACATCGTTTAAATCTGGTCAGATTTTAGCAAATGAAGAAAGCATTAAAAAGGTATTCTTCTTAGTTGACCGTCAAGACTTAGATAGTCAAACAACAGCTGAATTTAATAAGTTTGAAAAAGGTTCGGTAGACCGTACGGATAAAACAGATGAATTAATTAAACAAATTAAAAATCCGATGAAGCGCTTTATCGTGACAACGATTCAAAAGATGAGCAATGCAGTCAAAAACCCTCGTTATGCCAAAGTGATGGAAGCGTATAAGCAAGAACATGTTGTATTTATCATTGACGAATGTCACCGCAGTCAGTTTGGTGATATGCGAAAAGGTATTGATCATCATTTCCAAAATGCACAGTATTTCGGCTTTACTGGTACACCTCGCTTTGAAAAGAACAAAAGTCAAGATGGTCGTACAACAGCGGACTTATTTGAAAAATGTCTACACCATTATTTAATTAAAGATGCAATTCGTGATGGCAACGTATTAGGCTTTTCTGTAGAGTATATTAGTACGTTTCAATCGAAAGTTGACGAACAAGATGACACGAAAGTAGAAGGTATTGATACAGACGAAGTGTTGCATCATCCAACACGCCTAAATATGATTACAGACCATATTATCGATAATCATAATCGTCGTTCTAAAAGTAAAGGATATTGTGGGATTTTTGCAGTAGATTCGATTCAAACGTTAATCAAATACTATCATTTATTTAAATCAAAAAATCATAATTTAAAAATTGCTGGAATTTATTCATTTGGTGCAAATGAAGAGAGCGATGGTACAGAAGAACATTCACGTGAAGCGTTAGATCGTATGATTGTGGATTACAATAAAATGTTCGGCACTGATTACTCAACGGATACGTGGGATCGTTATTTCTCAGATGTATCGAAAAAAATGAAACAAGCTCAAATCGATATTTTATTAGTAGTGAATATGTTCCTAACAGGGTTTGATAGTAAGCCATTAAACACATTATATGTCGATAAAAACCTTCAGTATCACAATTTACTACAAGCTTATAGCCGTACAAATCGTGTTGAGAAGGCAACGAAACCATATGGAAATATCGTGTGCTATCGTAATTTAAAAGAACAAACAGATGATACGATTCTTTTGTTCTCGAAAACAAATTCTGTCAATGAAGTGTTAATGCAAAGCTACGATGCGTATTTAGCAAAATTTAAAGAGTCCTTAGAGAGTCTTAAAAAGATTGCTGCATCGCCAGAACAAGTTGATGAACTTCAAACAGAAGAAGAACAACGTGAATTTATTGTGGCATTTAAAAACGTGACGAAAATGCTTCAACGTTTGCAGTCATTTTCTGACTTTGAATTCGATGAAAGTGAATTGCAAATTTCAGAGCAGTCATATGAAGATTTTAAGAGCAAGTATTTTAAAATTCACGATCGTTTAAAGAAAGAAGATCCTAGTAAAGAATCGATTCTTCAAGACATCGATTTTGAATTAGAATTAATGCATACAGACCGTATTAACGTCAGCTACATTATGAATTTAATTGCGAACTTAACAATGGACGATGAAAAAACACGTGACCAAGAAATTAAATTAATTAAGCAAGAGCTTGATCATGCATCAGATGAAAAGCTCCGCCTAAAGGTTGAATTGATTCATAATTTCTTAGATAAAATTGTGCCGCAATTAGGTGAGAATGCATCCATTCTTGATGAATATGCGAAGTATGAGGAAGAAGTGCAAGAAGAAGAAATGACGAAATTTGCAAGTGAAATAGGACTAGAGCAATCTATTTTAAAAAAACAAGTGGCCACGTATGAATATGCAAATATCATTGAAGATAGCATGATTATGGATCGCTTATCAGGGTCGTTCTTAAAGAAAAATAAAGCAATTAAAGCGATTAAAAGCTTTATTTATGAGCAAGTAGCTAAATACGGTGCATAATCTTAACGAGAGGAGAAACCCTCTCTTTTTTTATGATATTTTAAAAAATATCATAAAAAATATGATTTTTAATTGATATTTTTAAAAATATCAATTATCATAATAGTGAGAGAGGAGGGGCATGCGATGAAATTAAGAGAATGTGCAGAAGTGACACAAGGCGTCTTTACGAATCGGATTGAAACATCTAATTTGAATGAAGATAGTGTACAAGTGCGATTAGTCACATTGAAGGAATTCAACCATCTACTAGGAACGGATTATCGGATTTCTCAAGAAAAAGATCGCTCTATTTATGTGAAAAAAGATAAGCTATTACCAAATGTAATCACAGATACAGAGAGCCTTGTGCTACACACATTAACTCAAAAAGTTGTTTGGTTTCCTCAAGAATATCGTGGACTACTGTTGACGAATAACTTTGTGAAAATACAATTCTCAACGGAAGTAGATGTGCATTTCATGGAATGGTTATTCAATGAACATCTATCGATTCAAAAACAAATCGCTTTATTTACAGAGGGCAGTATTGTCGCCTCGTTAAAGTTATCCAATGTGAAAGAAATTGAGCTAACGATTCCACCAATTGAAAAGCAGCGGAAGATTGGTCGCATTGCACAACTAAAAAAGAAAAAATCAGCATTGATTAAAGAGAAAGATACATTAGAACAATTATTACTGCATCATCAAATGGTGAAAATAACCGATCAATAGGAGGTCATTTACATGACAACAAGCGAAAAACAACGTCAGCAGCAAGCAGAGCTACATAAGAAACTTTGGGCGATGGCTAACGATTTAAGAGGCCAAATGGATGCCTACGAGTTCAAAGATTATATTTTAGGGTTAATTTTCTATCGTTACTTATCAGAAAAAGTGGAATCACGTGCCAATTCATTACTAGCAGAAGATGAATTAAGTTTTGTGGAAGCATGGGGAAATGAAGAGTATCGTGACGATTTACAAAAGTATTTAATTAGTGAATTAGGTTATGTCATCACACCACAATATCTATTCTCTACCTTTGTAAAAGAAATTGAATTAGGTACGAATGGAAATTTCGATATTGAAATACTTCAAAATGGTGTGAAAGCGATTGAAGCTTCAACAATGGGTGCGGATAGCCAAGAAGATTTTGAAAACTTATTTGATGATATGGATTTAAATTCTTCAAAATTGGGTCGTACGGTAAAAGCACGTTCAGAATTAATCGCAAAAGTAATTGTCAATATTGCGGATATTCCATTTTTACAAGATGATGTAGAAATTGATGTATTAGGTGATGCTTACGAATACATGATTTCACAATTTGCAGCGAATGCTGGTAAAAAAGCAGGGGAGTTCTATACACCGCAACAAGTATCAAGTATTTTAGCGAAAATCGTTACTGCAGGAAAGACGGAAATTAAAGATGTATATGACGGTACTTGTGGTTCGGGCTCGTTATTACTTCGTGTTGGTAAAGAAGCAAAAGTTTATAACTACTATGGACAAGAAAAAGTATCAACAACGTACAACTTAGCACGTATGAATATGTTACTGCATGATATTCCTTATCAACGCTTTGATATTAAAAATGCCGATACATTAGAAGAACCACAACATTTAGATAAACGCTTTGAAGCCATCGTAGCGAACCCGCCATACAGTGCAAAATGGAGTGCTGATGATAAATTTAAGGACGATGAGCGATTCAGTAACTACGCAAAACTTGCTCCAAAATCAAAAGCAGACTTTGCATTCATTCAACACTTTATTCATCAATTAGATGATAACGGTACATTTGCTGTTGTATTACCACATGGTGTTTTATTCCGAGGTGCAGCAGAAGGCGTTATTCGTAAATATTTAATTGAAGAGAAGAACTACTTAGATGCTGTAATCGGTCTACCAGCGAATATCTTCTATGGTACAAGTATCCCAACATGTATTTTGGTGTTTAAAAAATGCCGTAAGCACGATGAAAACATTATGTTCATTGATGCCTCAGGTGAATTTGAAAAAGGAAAAAACCAAAATCATTTATCAGATGAACACGTTGAAAAAGTTGTTTCAACATACTTAAATCGTGAAATAACTGATAAGTACTCATATGCCGCAACACTCGATGAAATTAAAGAAAATGACTATAACTTAAACATTCCTCGTTATGTGGATACATTTGAAGAAGAAGAACTGGTCGATTTAGAAGCTGTCACAAAACGCCTTCAAGAAATTGATGAAGAGATTGCCAAGGTTGATGAAGAATTAGCTGCTTACTTCAAAGAATTGGGGGTGTAGGGGATATGAATGAACCTAAGTTGAGATTTAAAGAATTTAGTGGGGAATGGGATTTAGTTGAATTAAATACACTTACTACTGAAATAAAAGCAGGGAGATCTAAAATTACGGAAGGAGAAAAATCATATCCTATTTTAGGATCGACAGGAATAATTGGATATACTAATACTTATGATTATGAAGGGGATTTCATTTTAGTTGCCAGGGTTGGAGCGAATGCAGGTAAAATAACAAGTTTTGAAGGTAAGTGTAAAATTACAGATAATACAATATTTTTTGAAAGCATTCATGCCGAGAAAATCTTTATTCAAGAATTATTAATAAAGAACAATCTTTCGAAAAAATCATTTGGATCAGGCCAGCCATTAATTAAAGGCTCTGACCTTAAAAAGTTGAAAGTCTACATTCCTAGCTTATCTGAACAATTAAAATTGAAATTATTTTTAAAGAATATAAACAAAAAAATCCAACTTGAACAACAAAAAATCAATTTGCTACAAGAACAGAAAAAAGGTTATATGCAGAAAATCTTTAAGCAAGGGATTCGGTTTAAAGGGTTTAATGAAGAATGGAAACAATGGAAGTTGGGGGAATTAGCAGAAGTTAGAACAGGAAAAGCATTTAGCAGTGCTGATTTCAATGATAATGGAGAATATTTAGTCATTACTAATAAAAATATCCAGGATGAAGCAAACGGTATTACATCAGTAGGGGATAGAATTGATATTCATGACGATACTATTCTAAATAATTATTTACTAAGTGGTGACAATATTTTAGTCACCATGGATGGAGTTAATATAGGAAAAACAGGTAAATATAGTAACGAAAAAGCAGTTCTAGCACAACGAGTTGGGCGACTTAACTCAGAGCAAATTGATTTTGTCTATCAAATAACTAGCAGTAATAAGTTTGTATCCGAGATGAATAAATTATCAGTGGGTAATGCAATTAAACACATTTCCTTGAAACATATTTCAGATTATTCATTTTCGGCGCCTACAAGCAAAAGAGAACAAGAAAAAATTGGATCTTTTTTCAAAAAAATTGATCGAAAGATTCAACTTCTACAACAAAAAATAGATTTACTACATGAACAGAAAAAAGGTTTTATGCAACAAATGTTTGTTTAAAACAACACCCATTAAAAAAATGTAAGATTCAACTTTCGAAAATTGAAATATTAAAACGATTTGATGAGAGGTTTTCGCAGTTTTAATCAATCTTTTTACAAAATTTCATATCACAATAAAACTAGACCTACGCATTTTAATCAATCTTTGTTCCAAATGTGTGGGTTTCTTCTATTATAAAAAACGTTTGTAGCGTACTTTTGATTAAACTTTATTCTAAAGCTAAAATAGAGCTTTTATTTCTTACTATAAAGGGTAGCACCAGATCAACATCAAGCTAAGATTTTCATGTAACCCTTAAATAAAAATTTTCTTTCTCTACAGACAGTTACTCTGAGAATTCACCCACTTTTTCGTTTTGGGAGTATTTATTTTTCGTAAGTTGATAGCGATATGGTGCTGCCTCATATAGAAGTTAGCTAAAGAAAAAAATTCATATGTAGGGATTTTGAAATATACCCCACTTCTTGTGGGCAGTAAGCCCCCACCTTAAAATTAAAAGAATAACGAGGAAGATAGGCGGGGGAGGAGTACCCATATGATTTGCATTGGTTTAACATACTGTTTTTTATTGTACCGAGATATTTTTGGAAAACTAGTAAAATAAGCAGTTAGTTTGACTTTTGACCATCTTTGACCATATACTAAAACTAGAAAACAATGGTAAAGGTAACGTTTGTAAGGACCGTAACACAAAACCTTTGATTTCTGCGATACTTGTTACAAAATAATTTAAAGGAGTGATTTTAGTGAATGTAGAACTAAACGAACAGCAACAGCAACTACGACAAAGCATTGAAGAAAATTTAGAAATCGTAAATCAAGCTATTCATGGAAGACCACATGAGAATCATGATGAGGCGTTTCGTAAAATGGCAGAAGCAGCACACGAACTGCATATGTCATTAACACCACATCCTAAGCATCGCAGGTATATGATTGAAAACCGTGAATTAGAAGCAAATCATCCCGAGTTTTATGCACACGTGCATCCCGTTGAGGACTTGTTAGCATATCTAGATGACACAAGTGCAAACGATGATCCGGTGGATTCTACTTTAGGTGCCGAATTTTATATGGACATCTATTCACGTAGATGGAGCAGTAAAGACCGTTATACGTTAATTCGAAATGTAGATGGATGGTATGTTTCGCATTTATCGTATGAGGGGCAAGCAGGAAAAAATGCTCTTGAAGTATTAGAGCCTAGTTTAATACACGACAGCATATCTTATCCACGCAATTTAGGTAGTGTTATTGAAGATGTATGGGAACAAGCTGCTGATAGTGGATTATCTTATGAAGAGGTACAAAACATGCTGAATGAGGTTGCTGAGTGGATTAATGCAGCAGAGCAGAATTATCCAGGTTTTGTACGATAAAAGAACATAGCGTTATCGTATAATGAGAAAGACAGTAACACTCCATAAAAGGTCGGATGTTACTGTCTTTTTCTATAAATCCCTATATTAGGTTGTATTATATATTAATTGGATTGATTGGTGTAGCACTCTGATCTTAATGGATAGCAAATAAAAGCTTCTCGTACTGTGAATCTAAAATAAAATCATGATGTTTGTAAGAAAGAAGCGAAGTTTTGAACAAAGTTGCGCTGTTAAAAAAGATGCGATTATCTCTTCGATTAAAGAATGCTAAATGCATTTTGAACAAACTTATTTATAAAACTAAGTATTCATTGAAAAAGAAACGAATCCAATTTGATTAAACTTTATTCTAAATGAGTCTTTTTAATTTGCCATAAAATATATGTTTATAAGATGCTTTTAATTAAACTTAATTTCAAAGCTACACGCGTTTTTAACTATGGGATGAGTAGTTACGAATATTTTATATAAGAGGGGATGGATTGAGGAAGAAAAATATAATATTTTAATGCATGAAACAACAATTGCAACCGGAATTATTTGGGCGCAATTCTTACAAGTCTTATAAATACTAGAAATATTAATTTTACCCTAACTATTGACGGGATACATCGCACCACGACCACAATTTAACTGAGCATTAAAGCGAGTCGTTAAAGCACGAGTTGCATTAAGACCGATATACCAGTCAGCTTCTGAACGTGCAACTGCTGAAGCGTATAAATTGTCATAGGCTTTACCTGGTTTTAAATTTGCAAAACCATCTTTAATTGCTTTATCAGTAACGGATGAAATCCATAGACGTTTGATTGGCTTGTTAATTCGAACCTTATCAATAATCCAACGAGCAACCAATTCTCCTTCACGTCCAGCGTCTGTTGCTACAATAATTTCATTTACATCTTTTCTAAGTAGCTGACTTTTTATAGCATTAAATTGTTTACCAGTTTGTTTAATAACCGTTAATTTCAAACGCTCAGGTAGCATCGGTAAATCTTCTAAATTCCACTTTTTATATTTCACATCATAACTTTCTGGATCTGCTAATGTAACGAGATGACCTAAAGCCCAAGTTACAATATATTTACTACCTTCAAGGTAGCCATTTCCTTTTTTATCGCACTTAAGTACACGAGCAATATCTCGTGCAACGGAAGGTTTTTCAGCGATTACAACGCTTTTTGACATATTAAAAACATCCTTTCAAATTTCCATAAGTTAAATATAGCATACATCTTCTTGAGATTCAGTTTCGCTCCATATTTGAGCTGTTTTTAATGGAGTGAACAAAATCCCAACTAATTAAAGTTTCACTTTATCCCGCATTAACGGGCAGTAAGATCCCCACCTCAAAATTCAACGAAAGCAAATAAGTTAGGGGGGAACAACTGCCCGTAAAAGCCCGATTGGTGAGGGCCGATAATCAATGGGGGATGAAAAAAATCACTGATTAAAGTTTCACTTTATCAGTTGCTTCTATATTAAATAGAAAAGTAAAGAACTTGTTATTTTAGTAGAATAAGAGTAGACTTTGAAGTAGATGAATAAGAAGCACATGGGAGTTTGTGGATGCAAACTGAGAGTATGACTAGTCCGTCATTGACCATTTGAACCTGTTGGATAATGCCAGCGTAGGGAGAGTGTAAAAGCACATGTTCAGGCACTTTGCGTACGCGCAAAGTGTCTTTTTGTGTATCTCCCATCATTATAGTTAGGAGATGAAAAGGATGAATATGAAAGAAATTAGTAAAGTAGTGTATTTGGTGAGAGAATCTAATCCGCTCGTTCATAATATTACAAATGTTGTTGTAACAAATTTTACTGCTAACGGTTTGTTGGCACTTGGAGCATCGCCTGTAATGGCGTATGCAAAAGAAGAAGTAGCAGAAATGGCTAGCATTGCTGGAGCGTTAGTATTAAATATGGGGACACTTCGTCCTGAAGAAGTAGAAGCGATGTTACTCGCGGGTAAATCAGCAAATGCGAGCAATGTGCCAGTACTATTTGACCCAGTTGGTGCAGGAGCAACTTCGTATCGAACAGAAGTTGCGAGACATATTCCAGCCGAAATAGATTTAGCAATTATCCGCGGAAATGCGGCTGAAATAGCAAATGTTATTAATGAGAAATGGGAAATTAAAGGGGTAGACGCTGGTACTGGAAATGGCAATGTTGTAAGTATTGCAAGGCAGGCAGCAGATGAACTAAATACAGTTGCGGTCATTACTGGAAAAGAAGATGTTGTTACAGATGGAGAGAGAACTATTGTTATTCGAAATGGTCACCCTATTTTAACGAAAGTTACGGGAACAGGTTGTTTACTAACTTCTGTAATAGGAGCATTTGTAGCAGTGGAAAAAGATTATGTAAAAGCAGCAGTAGCCGCATTAACGTTTTATGGTGTAGCTTCGGAACTGGCAGCTGCTAAGGCGGTAGAAAAAGGGCCTGGTAGTTTCCAAATTGAATTTTTAAATCAATTAGCTAATACAACTTCAGGTGATATTGAGAAGTATGGGAAGATTGTGGAGTTAGAGTAAGAGGGAGTGAAAGAAATGGCACGCATTGAAATAGATAAAATGTCTAAGCTATTGCAAGTGTATTTTATTATGGGAAGTAATAACTGCACGAGGGATCCTTTAGCTGTATTGAAAGAAGCGTTAGATGGTGGAGTGACACTTTTTCAGTTTCGCGAGAAGGGGGAAGGTTCTTTAATCGGAGAAGATAGAGTGCGCTTTGCAAAAGAATTGCAGACGCTTTGTAAGGAATATAGTGTTCCTTTCATTGTAAATGATGATGTAGAATTAGCCATTGAATTAGATGCAGATGGTGTTCATGTTGGACAAGATGATGAAGGAATTACATCTGTTCGTGAAAAAATGGGAGATAAAATTATCGGCGTATCTGCTCATACAATTGAAGAAGCACGCTTTGCAATCGAAAATGGAGCAGATTATTTAGGCGTTGGACCTATTTTCCCAACGAGTACGAAAAAAGATACGAAAGCGGTTCAAGGAACGAAAGGATTAGCTTATTTTAGAGAACAAGGAATTACAGTGCCAATCGTTGGTATTGGTGGGATTACAATTGAAAATACAGCGGCAGTTATAGAAGCGGGTGCGGACGGTGTTTCAGTTATTTCAGCAATTAGTTTAGCTGAATCTGCGTATGAAAGTACGAGAAAATTAGCTGAAGAAGTAAAGAGAAGTTTGTAGGGAAGGAAGTGTAGTATTTTAAGTGCTACATGAAGAAATAGACTGCCCAAAAATTTAAACAAACATTTGATTAAAAAAGCACAAACCTTTTTAAATAAAGGTTTGTGCTTTTTCTTTAAAACATAATTGAAATTAAGAGCATTCCAATTCCGATAGAAGTAAATGTTGCAATTAGGCCAGGAATCATAAAACTATGATTTAATACGTATTTACCGATACCTGTTGTACCAGTACGGTCAAAGTTAATAGCAGCAACGATTGTTCCATAGTTTGGAATGAAGAAATATCCATTTACTGCAGGGAACATAGCAATCAGTAGTGCTGGTGGAATACCAAGGGATAGTCCAAGTGGCATTAAGGCACGTACTGTTGCTGCTTGGCTGTACAGTAAAATAGATAGAATGAATAGCGCGATGGCAAATAGCCAAGGTGCACTTGTTACTAAATGCTGAATGGATCCTTGAATCATATTTAAGTTTCCATTAAAGAAAGTATCTCCCATCCAAGCGATACCGAAAATAGCAACAACTGCTGTTGCTCCTGCTTTAAAGACGTTACCAGACACAATGCTTTCTACATTTGGTTTACAGAAAATAATAATAAGAGCCGCGATAGTTAACATAACCATCTCAATTGTATTCGGCATGGAAAGACGAGCTAACTTCCCATCAACTATCCATCCTGGACGAAGTGCTTCAAATGAACCAAGAAGTACAACAAGGAAGGTTCCTACAAGGAAAAGGATAACTGATAATTTTGCGCCCTTTACACCTACAAATTCTTTTTTCTCTTCAAGCTTAGGAATCATTCCTTCTTTTAATCGTTTTAAGTATTCAGGGTCTTCATTTAATTCTTTTCCCATCTTACTAGCAACGAATGCTGCTAACATACAAGCAATGAAAGTGGAAGGAATACTCACTTTTAAAATATCTAATAAAGTGATTTTATAGTCAGCTAACATTGCTAAAAGAGCAACTGTGGCAGCTGAAATTGGACTAGCTGTAATTGCTTGTTGAGAAGCGATTACGGCAATCGACATTGGGCGTTCCGGTCTAATCCCTGATTCACGAGAGACTTCTGCAATAACAGGAAGTACAGAATAGGCAACGTGACCAGTACCTGCACATAGTGTGAATAAATAAGTAACAATTGGAGCAAAAAAAGTAATACGCTTTGGATTTTTTCGTAATGCCTTTTCAGCTAGATGAACAAGATAGTCCATTCCTCCAGCAGCTTGCAAAGCACCAGCAGCTGTAATTACTGCCAAAATCATAAGCATTACATCGATAGGAGGCGCGGTTGGTTGTAGGTGGAAGACAAAAACGAGTATTGCCATACCAACTCCACCCATTACTCCTAAACCAACTCCGCCTAGGCGTGCACCAATAAAAATACAGAGTAACAAGGTAAGAAATTGTAGCCAAAACATGATAAACTACCTCCGAAATTCATTAGTTAAGATATATTCGAATAGTTTAATTTGAATGAAAATTAAATAAATACCCGAAGAAATCCTTGTTATTTATACATTTTTTATTATATAACATAAAAAAAGTAACATTCACGTACTTTTTGAAATTATTTCGAAAAAGCAATGCGTTAAAAATTTGTATTTATATCTCTAAATAAGTAGACATTTTGATTTATATGTTGTAATCTTTGAAAGAGAATAAATTAATTCTCATAGAACTCCCATATCGTTCAACTCGTTCAGCGAGAAAGGCAAACTGATGGAAACATGAGGACGCAAAACTACAGGAGCTAAGGTCGAAAGGCTATGCTAGCCAGTTACCGGACGGATAGGGTTGGTCTTTGCCAATGCTTTTACATTGGCTTTTTTTTATTCTCGAACATATTGAGAAACATTTTCAAACAAAATATTCATATATTTTGTTTTTTTGTTTATGTTAGTTAAGGAAGGTGGATATTAATGAAAAAATATTGGCATAAGTTATCGTTCCTTCAAAAGAACGTCTTATTAACCGTACTAGTTATTTTGACGCTTGTTGGAAGTATGGGTGCGTTAAGTTTCAACATGTTTCAAAATAGTATGATGTCTTTATTTGAAAGGCAGTCTATTGAAACAGGAGAAATAGTATTAAAAAAATTGGATTTAGAGTTAGTTAGAGACATGGCGAAAGATCCTACAGCCGAAAAAGTGAAAAAAGAAAAGTTAACAGAGAAATTAGATGAAGTTTCAAAAGAATTGAAAAGTGTTGGACAAACGTATGTTACAGGAGCAAAGCCGAATGAAAAGCGAGAATTACAACTCGTTGGTTTGACTACAGAGTTAACAAATGCATTCCCTATAAAGACGGGAGATTATTATGAACAACCCGCTCATTGGATGAAGGCATACGATAAAGTGATTGATACGAAAAAGGCACAAATGACAGAAGTATATGAAGATGAAATAGGTTCATGGGTGACAATATTAGAACCAATTACGGATGGAGAAAACAATATTGTTGCAATTATTGCGGCTGACTTAGATGCTTCCATTGTTCCTATTACAAAAGAGAAGTTTATGATACAGGGTTTACTCTTTATCATTATTTCATTAGCAATTGCGACTATTACTCAATTCTTTATCGTGCGTCACTCGTTAGCTCCATTAAAAGATTTAAGAGAAGGGTTACGTAAAATTGGTGAAGGTGACTTAAGTGTTAAATTAAAAGAAAGACCAGATGATATTGGAATTATTAATGTTTATTTCAATAACACGATTGAAAAATTTAAAGGGATTATAGATAAAGTAAGGCAAACTGCTGAGCAAGTTTCTTCTTCTTCACAAGAATTGTCGGCGAGTACAGAGGAAAACAGCATGGCAGTTCAAGAGATTGCAAGTTCGATTGAAGGTTTAAGAGTAGGGGCACAGTCTCAAAAAACTTCAGTACAACAATGTTTAGGAATTGTACATGGAATGGAAGATAAGGTAGAAGAAATAACTGGGGCTGCAAAACAAGTTGCGGTTGCTTCTGAAGGTATGGAACAACATTCAATTGAAGGTAATGAAGTGATTGGACAAATTATTAATCAAATGAGTTTAATCCAAAATGCAGTACAAGATTTATCTTCCATCATTTATTCGTTAGAAACAAGGTCAAAAGAAATTAGTGATATCGTAACTGTAATTACAGGTATTTCAAATCAAACAAATTTATTAGCTTTAAATGCTTCTATTGAGGCTTCACGTGCTGGAGCAGCTGGAAGAGGGTTTGCAGTTGTTGCTGATGAAGTACGAAAATTAGCAGAACAAACGGAAGCGTCTGCTAAAGATATAGCGAAATTAATTGGTGAAACACAAGCTGAGACAGAAGATGCTGTAGTTTCCATGCAAAAAGGTTCAAGAGAAGTAGAAACTGGAATTTCGCTTGTTCAAAGTAGTGGAGATTTCTTTGAAAAAATCTCAAAATCAGCGCAATCTGTTACAGATCAAGTAAAAGCTGTTTCTGGTAATTCGAGTGACATTTTACAAAATAGCCAGAATATTGTTCAAGTCGTAAATGAATTATCACATATTGCAAATACTTATGCCAACAGCAGTAGTAATGTTGAAGAAAGCATGAAAGAGCAAGAAATATCAGTACAAGATATTGCAGAATTAGCGACTTCTTTAAGTTGGCTTTCTCAGGAATTACAAGAGCTTATTGGTGAGTTTAAAAGCGAATAAGGAGAAAGTTCAATTCTAATCAAGGGAATCCTCCCTTGATTATGAATTGAACGAATCTGCCCTTTAATAAGGGATGAAAAAGGTGTGAATTTTCACACCTTTATTATATTTAAGAGAGGAATTTACATAAATATGAAATTAGCAATTTCTTATAGTGAGATGGTAAAAGAATTTTTAGGAAAAGTAGAAGGAAGTATTAAAATACCTAAAGATGTGCAAGGAACGGAACTTAGGATAAAAAGGAAAACGGAACTGTTTTCAAATTTGACTCGCATTGTGGATTTAATAGGAGCGACTACAACGTGGTTATATCATATTTCTAAAGAAAAACATATTGTCGTGCTTTATCATGTAAGAGGAAGTTTATTTCCAATTACTATTGAAGTTTCTAATTTTCTCTCCTATGAAAGTTTAAATTTACAAATTGAAGAGCAACTGGAGCAAATTAAAGAAATGAATGAGGAAGAAATAGAAGAGTTTCAAAACGGTAATACATTATATGAAATGTCACCTATTATTATTGGTGAAACATATTATGAGCTACAAGACATGAATACATTACAATTTGTATTTAGTAAAAATATGAAAAGTGTAGAAATAATATTTAATAGTGTTAATTGGAAAGAGACAACGATTACTCGTTATGGACAACAAATACAAGGTGTTTTAGTTGATATATCACAAAATAATAATAAGTATATAAAACATTTTAATATTATTACAGAGGCCGAGATGGTACTTTATAGTCAAGTGAATGATACGACAGCAGTATATCCTGAGAAAAGTATCGTCGATATGTTCTATAATACTGTTACTCAATTTCCAAATCGTATAGCTTTATCTTCAAGGGAAGGTACTTTAACTTATGAGGAGCTAAATAAAAAAAGTAATCAAATAGCTCATATGTTAATTAAAAACGGCGTCCAATTAGGAGACTATGTTGGAATATTTATGAAACGTAGCATAGACACAGTAGTAAGTATGGTAGCTATATTAAAAGCTGGTGCAGCGTATGTTCCAATTGATCCAGATTATCCAGAAAGTAGAATACAGTACATTATTCAAGATAGCCAAGCGAAAGTTATATTGATGAAAGAGACGCCTATAACATGTGATGGGGTTCAAACAGTTTCAATGTATGATAGTGAAACTTATGAAGATATAGATGTAAAGTTGTCTATTCATTGTGACGATGTAGCTTATATGATTTATACATCTGGTTCAACAGGGAATCCAAAGGGAACGATGTTAGCACATAGAGGCGTTGTTAATCTGTATACTTGGATGAAAAAGCAATATGAATTGACAGAAGAGGATGTATTTGCTCAATTTCCTTCCTTTAGTTTCGATGCCTCTGTATGGGAGTCATTTGCTTCTTTATTCTGCGGAGGAAACTTGTATGTATTACTAGAGGAAGAGCGATTGTCTGTAGAAGCATTTGCAAATGCAATCTATAAAGTGAAAGCAACTTCAATCTTGGCATTAGCAACAATTTTTGTTCGACAAGTAGCAACTTATTTAGCAGAAGAAGATATATATAAGCTAGCTTCCCTAAAAAGAATTGCGATTGGCGGTGAAATGTTGCCTGTAGAGGTTATTAAATTGTGGAGAGAAAGAATAGGTACAAATGTTGAAATTTATAATGTATACGGACCGACAGAATGTACTGTAGTGACGACAACCTATAAAATACCTAGTCAGTTAAATGAGGATGTTGCGAGTATTCCCATTGGTAAACCATGTGCTAATTATCAAGTTATGATTTTGGATGAGAATATGAATCTTTGTCCAATTGGTGTACCTGGTGAATTATATATAGATTCAGTGGGATTAGCAAAAGGGTATTTTAATAAGCCTAATAAAACAATTGAAGCTTTTATTCCGAACCCTTTTAATCCTATAGTTAATATATATAAAACAGGTGATATCGTTAAGTTGCTAGAGGATGGAAATATAGAGTTTTTACATCGGAAAGATGATCAAGTAAAAATTAGAGGACATCGTATTGAACTAGGAGAAATCCAAAGTAAAATTTCTCAAAATCATAATATAAAAGAAAATGCTGTTTTTGCTAAGAAGAGTAAGGAAGGTAGCCAATATTTAATCGCGTTCTATACAACTTTAAATAAAAAAGAAATACCAGAATTAGTTTATCAGTTACAAGAGCAATTACCAGATTATATGGTGCCATCTAAACTAATTTATATTAATGAATTACCACTTACACCTAATAAAAAGATTGATGTTAAGAAGTTAGCTCAGTTAGAAGAAAAGTATGAACCGGTTCGTCTACAAGAATATGTTGCACCTTCTAATAAAGCAGAAAAACAAATAGCGAACGCTTGGGCAGAAGTATTAGGAATTTCAAAAGTTGGAGTACATGATGATTTCTTTACAATTGGTGGACATTCATTAAAAGTATTACGAGTCTTAACATTGTTAAAAGAAGATTTCTCACATTTAACAATTCAAGATTTCTTTAAAGAAAGAACGATATATGGATTAGCTCGAATTGAGCGAGAAGTAAAAGTAGAGAAAGAAGAAGTATTTCGTGAATATAAAGTGATTCACGAACCAGATACTATCACGTATGCAAACGTTTTGGAAGAAACCCAGATTTCAAATGTCTTTTTAACAGGAGCTACTGGTTATTTAGGATCACACATATTATATGAATTGTTGAGAGATACATCTGCTACTATTTATTGTTTAGTAAGACCAACGAAAGATGTGCAGCAAAGAATTATAGATACATTAACAGGCTACTTTAATGATATATGTGAAGAATGGTTACAGCGTATACAGGCCGTAGCTGGTGATCTGGGAGAAGAGTATCTTGGGATGAGCGAAGAAGAATTTATGTTCATCAGTTCTAAGATGGATACGATAATTCATTGTGGTGCAGATGTAAGACATTTTGGAGATGTAAAACAATTTGAAAATATAAATGTCCAAGGAACTAGCCGTATGCTAGCATTAGCTGAGAAAGGTGCTACATTCCATTTTATTTCTACAATTGGTATCCCGTTAGAATTAGCGGTAGATCAATGGGATACATACATGAAAACTGGTGATTTTAATTACAGTGTAGACTTAGAGAATGTATATTCAAATAGTAAACTACAAGCGGAAAACATTGTTCGTGAAGCAATGAAAAATGGTTTGCGCGGAAATATTTATCGTGCAGGTAATTTAGCATGTCATTCAGAAACAGGTTCGTTCCAACAAAATATTGATGGAAACGCATTTTATCGTCTTATTAAAACAATGCTATTAATTGGGAAAGCACCAAATGTGAAGTGGAAAGTTGATTTCACACCAATTGATTTTGCTAGTAAATCAATTGTATCGTATTTACAAGATGCGCAAATTGTAGGAGAGACGTTACATATTTGTCATCCACATCAAATTGAGTTTGAACAATTTATACAGCTAATTGGAGAGTGTGGATACAATCTTGAAATGGTTCCACTTTCAGAATATGTAAATACCGGACTTGCATTAGCGAAGGGAAATGAAGTAATAGCAGAGTTAATTGCTTCTCAAGTTGCAGGAGATGGAGCACAGCAATCTGAAATTGTAATGGGTACGCGTAGAACGAATGAATGGATTAAGAAAAAAGAATTGATAGTACCAGCAATTAATAAAGAATTTATACAGCAGTTATTAGCTCATGGTGAAAAAGTTGGTTATTTTCCAAAAATAATGAAATGATTATGCATGCTTTTGTTTGTTCAATAAAATAAATCATGCTACAATGAAAACGAATTAAGGACCGGGGAGCCAATTGGCTGAGAGGATGTAAGTAAACATCGACCCTCAACCTGATCTGGATAATGCCAGCGTAGGGAGTTACTTAAAGTGATGTAGCATATGTTATTCTGTAATAACTTGCATACAAGGCTTTCCTACGCAGTAGGAAAGCCTTTTCTTATTTTTGAAATTTAATTTTATAAGGGGGATTTTATTATGTCACAACAAGTTACAATGTCATTTTCAGTAGTACCACAAGCGAAAACGAAAGATGTATATTCTGTTGTCGATAAAGCAATTGAAGTTGTGCAACAATCGGGAGTTCGTTATGAAGTGGGGGCAATGGAAACAACTTTGGAAGGAGAATTAGATGTACTTCTTGATGTCGTTAAACGTGCACAACAAGCTTGCGTCGAAGCTGGAGCAGAAGAAGTGATTACTTCTATTAAAATCCATTATCGTCCAAGCACTGGTGTAACAATAGATGAAAAGGTTTGGAAGTACCGTGATGAATATGCAAAACCAGAAGCAATCTAAACTTATTACAACTATTTGGCTTATCCTTCTCATTGCGATATGGGAAGGATCTGTTTCATTATTTAAAATCGAACCGTGGATTTTACCAAAGCCTTCTGCCATTGTTCAAGAATTAATTGGGATGAAAGATTTACTATTACCAAATACGATGCAAACACTGCAGGAAGTTATAATTGGACTATTCTTTGCAATTTTATTGGGGACGAGCATCGCAATTATTATGGACGTTATACCGTTATTTCGTATTTTAATAAATCCATTGCTCGTTATTTCGCAAACAATTCCAATTGTTGTACTTGCACCGCTATTTATTATTTGGTTTGGATATGGGATGTTGCCGAAAGTAATGGTCGTAATACTTGTTTGTTTCTTCCCAATTGCGCTTAGTATTTTAGAAGGTTTTCAAACAGTAGATAAAAACATGCTGAAACTGTTACAAACAATGAAGGCGACGAAATGGCAAGTTTACCAGAAAGTAAAATTTCCAGCAGTGCTTCCATACTTTTTCTCAGGTTTAAAAATTGCAGTTACATATAGCGTAATGGGGGCAATTATCGGAGAATGGCTCGGTGCAAGTGAAGGATTAGGCGTTATGCTTACGAGGGCTACAAAATCCTTTTTGACTGCCCGAGTATTTGGTGTTGCAGCAATCATCGTTATAGTGACATTATGCCTGTATTTTATCGTAGAGTTTATGGCAAGAATAACAGCACCATGGATATATAGAAAGGACGGCAGAAAATGAAAAAAGGTTTGAAAGTTATGTTAGCTGCCTTAGTAGCGGTAGGTGTGGCTGGATGTAATCCGGCGAAGAAAGAAGAAAGTGCAAGTAAAGATCAAAAAGTAAAAGTAGTATTAGATTGGTTTCCAAATACGAATCATACTGGCTTGTATGTAGCGCAAACGAAAGATTATTACAAAAAGCAAGGATTAGATGTAGAAATTATTCAACCAGGTGACAATGTAACAGCAGAGCAAATGATAGCATCAGGAAAAGCAGACTTCGCAATAAGCGCACAAGAAAATGTAACGTTAGCTCGTGTAGAAGGAATTCCTGTTGTATCTGTAGGAGCGATTATTCAGCATAACACTTCAGCGTTTGCATCGCTGAAGAAAGATAATATGACGTCCCCGAAAGATTTTGAAGGCAAACGTTACGGCGGCTGGGGAGGACCAGCAGAAGAAGCGACATTAAAGACGATTATGGATAAACATCAAGCTGATTTTAATAAAGTTGAAAAAATCATCTTAGGACAAACAGATTTCTTTAAATCAATTGGCCGTGATGCAGATTTCGAATGGATTTATTACGGTTGGGATGGTATTGAAGCGAAGCGTCAAGGAAAAGAGTTAAATACGATTATGGTGAAGGACTTAGATCCAGCGCTTGATTTCTATAGTCCTGTTATTATTACGAGTGAAAAACATACGAAGCAAGATAAAGACTTTGTGAAAAAGTTTATGAGTGCAACGACAGAAGGTTACAATTTTGCAATTAAGGAACCGAAAGAGGCTGCTGATATTTTAATTAAAGCTGTTCCAGATGTGAATAAAGATTTAGTTCAAGAAAGCCAAAAATGGTTAAGTACGAAGTATCAAGATGATGCTAAAGCATGGGGAGTACAGAAGGAAGAAATTTGGACGAATTACATGAATTTCTTATATGACAACAAAGTTATTAAAAAGAAAATCGATGTAAAAGATGCTTTTACAAATGAATTCCTTCCAAGTGAAAAATGAGCGGATTACAAATAAAAAATATAGTGAAATCTTTCGACGGAAAGAATGTATTAGAGAATATTAGTGCCTCTATACAAGAGGGAGAGTTTGTTTCCTTTGTAGGACCGAGTGGTTGCGGGAAAAGCACATTATTAAACATGATTGCAAATGTTGAAAAACCAACAAGCGGGAACGTAACGTATAACGATAAGCAAGTACAAGAGCAAGATGTTGTTAGTTATATGCCACAACAAGATTTATTACTACCGTGGCGATCAGCTTTGCAAAATATCGTTCTTCCGTTAGAAATTGAAGGAAAGCCGAAAAAACAAAGGCTGACAGAAGGAATGGAAGCATTAAAGCAGTTCGAACTAGATGAATATGCAAACCATTATCCAGATGAATTGTCTGGTGGTATGCGTCAAAGAATTAGTTTTCTGCGCACATATTTATGTGAAAAGCCAATTATGCTGCTTGATGAGCCTTTTGGTAAATTAGATGCATTTACAAAAATGGAAGTACATAGCTGGCTTTTAAACTCTTGGCATCAAGAGAAGCAAACAATCGTTATGGTTACACATGACTTAGATGAGGCAATCTTGCTTTCAGATCGCGTATTTATTTTATCTCAAAGACCAGCGTCAATAGTTGGCGAGGTACAAGTGAAATTACCTAGGCCGAGAACGATGGATATGTTAACATCACTCGAATTAAAAAAGGATAAAGAAGAGATTTTAAGTGTGTTAGCTCCTTATATGAAAAAATAGAAAAAGCTGATGTTTTAATTTTAGACGAACGGACTAATCATTTGGATGTAGAAACTAAGATGGCTTTACAGGAAGCGTTACAACAATACAAAGGAACGGTTTTAATTGTCTCACATGAACCTTCTTTCTATGAATCGTAGATAACAAAAGTATGAAATATAGAAGAATGGAATACTCAACAATATGAATAAAGAAAAGGCATTAGCTTTTATGAGCTAATGCCTTTTCTTTGTGATTAACATGATTTTCGAGAACTCTTACATGAGAATTGTATGAAGAAGCACTCTTATGGTGCGCTTATAAGCGTGCTTTTTCTTTTGTTATATTTATAATACGAAAGCCTTTCCCTAACAGGTGACTATCTTTCTTTATATATATAGATAGTTCAAAATGGAATAAAAATAATTCCTTTATGTAAAGGATAATATGGATATTATAGGAAGACAATAGAAATTAAAGGAAATTCATGTAAAATTCAAATGAACTTCATATAAACTTCATATTATAAATTAAATATAATTATAATAGGTTATTGAGATGTTTTTGATTTTTCATAAAATTAAAAGTTTGAATTTAGGAGGTATTGCTCAAACCTAAATTCAAACTTTAGTGAATTAATTAATGGATATTACGTCTAGTTTTCGCTAATGACGGCATTTAAAAGTTCGGCAGGATTACCTGTTCCTGCACCGCCAATTGTAATAGAGCCACCAGGAGGAATTTCACCATTCCATCCTGCGTTCGTAATTACATAATGATTATTTGTTTTACTACTAATTTTAGAATCCCAAACTTGTGTTAAATTGCCGCTATAATCAAATTCTAATTTCCAATTTTTAATAGGAGTCGTTCCATTATTTTTAATTATAATCGAGAAGTTATAACCGCTGCCCCAATTCGAAGTGACTGAAAATGTAGCAGTACCATTTCCATCAGGAGGTGTCGTATTAGCTTCATCCGTTTTGACAGTAAGAGCGGTAGGTTGTGATTTATTTCCAGCAGCATCTTTGGCAATTACCGAAAATGTGTATTCCGTATTAGGTTTTAAGTTTTTAATTGTAATGCTATTTGTTGTTGTACTCCATTTCTCTTCTCCAGCAGTAATTTCATATTCCGTAACTCCTACGTTATCAGTAGATACAGTCCAGTTTAATTGAACTGAGTTTGAATTTTTATTCGTAACTACAATGTTTTTAACATTCGTTGGTGGCTCAGTATCTTTTTGACTAATAGGTCCACCAAGTAATTCTTTTACTAGCGTATCAAGTAATTTTGGACCACTGCAACTATATTTTGGACTTGTACGGCAATCTCCGCTTAGTTCCCAAAACATTGCTCCACTTAAACCTTTCGTCTTTATATAGTCTGTTTTGTATTTCATAGATTCATTGTCATCGTAGCTAATAAATGTGCCTGTAGTTGCATTATATAAGTAAGGTACTTTAGCTGTGTCATTCCAGTAGCGTACAAAACCATTTTTATTAACGTAATTGGCTGCTAAATCACCGTAATCATACACACCCGTGTCACCGGTAGAATAATCATCCCAAGTACCTTTAGAAGCAAGTTTCCCATCACTACCTGGTTTGCAAGGTTGATATTGTCCATTATTTTCTTTGCCACAACTTTTCCAGCCACGTCCGTAAAAGGGTACGCCTAATACTAGTTTATCGACTGGAACACCTTCATTTGTATAAACATTTATAGCACCATCTACGTAAAAATTCGTATTTGCTGCTGGGTCATTTGGATCCTTATATAGAGCTGCATTATGATTAGAAGTAGCTTCCCATCCGCCATGGAAATCATATGTCATAATATTAATCCAATCGAGTATTTGAGAAATTTTCTTTAGTTCTGTATGATCAGCGTAGCGTTGGCTTGCACCTGAAGCGATTGTTAGTAAATATTGTTTGCCATCTTCAGCACCTGCTTTATTCAAAGCATTTCGGACGTCTTGAAGAAGGAGAGTGAAATTTTGTTTATCTTCAGGACGATAACTACCACCAGGAATCGTTTCAACGCCCGGATATTCCCAGTCTAAATCTACGCCATCAAACCCATATGCGCGAAGAAAAGCTACTGTAGAGTCAGCAAATACTTTTCTTGTTTTTTCATCAGCGGCCATATCAGAAAAGCGGTTAGACCAAGTCCAGCCACCAACGGAAATAATTGTTTTTAAGTGAGGATATTTAGCTTTTAATCGTTTTAGTTCACCGAAATTTCCGCAACGGGCATATTTATCGCAATCTTCCCAAGTTGTCCCTGAGCCAGGATACGATTTGGTAACATCAGCCCATGGTTCCCCGAGTACGAGAGTACCATTAGGAACCTCTTTATTTTGCAATGGTACACCAGATTCTTTACAGTTCCACGTTTGTTTATTTGGATTATCAGGATGAGTAGAAGGGTTTCCATGTTTTCCATTCCAACAAATATCCGCGAAAGCATAGTTAAGGTGAGTAAGTTTTGATGCATCAATGTCAGCAACTTGATAATTACGTCCGTAAACGCCCCACGAAGGAAAGTACCCAACAATTTTTTGACTTTGCTTTGGTGAATCTGCTAATGCGAGATTTGGAGTAATAAAATTTGTGAGAAAAAGAGGTAAGAAAAGTAGTAGGGATAGTAATAGCAGTGTGAATTTTTGAGACCTCATAGCCATTTCTCCTTTCAAAATAAAAGATATATTTAAAGGCATACGCCAATAAATCAAAATGAATCTAAACGTGTGAAACGTCTAGATAAAATGATCAGACATCACGAAGTCTATACAAGGGAGCTGGGGGTGATTAAATCGTAACAAATGTAAGATTTAGTGTAAACGCTTTATTAAGTTGAAAAAGACTTTCTCAATACAAAAAGGCTTAAATACAAACTATATATGAAAACGAAAAATCGGTATGGGAGGAAAAAGCTCATTATAAATAAATTTGAGAAAAAATTGTATGGAGCCAATTATTAAAGACGTAGAAAGATAAGGAAATATCATGTAAAATAATAGTAAAAATATGTAAAGGAGGGAATAGTGTGGATGTGTTTTTGAACATTGCTGAAGAAAAAATTCGACAAGCAATACGGAATGGTGATCTTGATTATCTTCCGGGAAAAGGAAAACCACTACAATTAGAAGATCTTTCAATGGTACCTCCAGAACTTAGAATGAGTTATAAAATTTTAAAAAATGCGGGAATGATTCCACCAGAAATGGAACTACAAAAAGATATATTAAAAATAGAGGATCTAATTGCTTGCTGTTATGATGAAGAAGAGAGAAAGAGATTACGAGAAGAGTTAACAGCAAAAACGCTTCGTTTTCAGCAGGTAATGGAAAAGAGAAAGATTAAAGATAGTTCAGCTTTTCGTATGTATCAAGACAAAGTATTTCGTAAATTACGCTAAGAGGGATAAGATGACTATATTTAAAACGATAGAAGAATTAGCGACCTATATCGAAGAACAACAATTGGTACTTCTGTTTATTAAAACGGAAAATTGTGGTGTTTGTGATATTATGCTAAGAAAAGTAAATTACGTATTAGAGAATTATGATTACGTAGAGAAAATAGAGATATTACTACAAGACATGCAAGAGATTGCGGGGCGATATGGAGTATTTACAGGGCCAACAATTTTATTATTTCATAATGGAAAAGAAATTCTTCGTGAATCACGCTTCATTTCACTTGAAAATCTAGAGAGAACCATTCAATTATTCGAGGAATAAGGGAGGCTTTTAAATGGAATTTATTATTGTCATACTATTATTTGTTGTAGTTGGAACAATTGTAACAGCAGTTCGATCGAACAAAAAGAAGGTAAATCTTACAAAACAAAATAACATTCATAATTCATCTAACAGCTCATCACCATTATTTTTCTTTGCTGGATCTGATAATGATAGCTCGCATGATGGCGGCTCACATGATTGTGGAGGATCTTTTGGGGGAGATAGCGGAGGAAGCTGCGGTGGCGGTGGTGATTGATAAAAATGCGCCTTATATAGGCGTATTTCTTTTTAAACAAACGTTTGATTAGTCGGCTTACATATGCATAAACACAGTTAAACAAACGTTTGTTTAATATTTTTAACATACTAAGGGGAATGGAAATGAAAAGGGAACCGAAAGTGAAAAATAAGGGGAAAGTAATGTTATTTTTATTAGCTGCGGGAGGCGTATTTCTTGTTAAATTAGCATTTAAATTTGGAACCATACATATGATTCGAACTTGGTTTGAAAGTACGTTTTCTTAAATAAGGAATATAGCCTCTTGCGATAGAGGTTTTTGATTTGTTATTATTAGACTGAACGGTCGGTTTAAAGAGGTGTGAATATGAGAAGAAGCGCAGAAGAGATAAAGAAAGAAATTGCATATAAAGCAGAAAGTCTATTTTCACAGAAGGGCTACGCAGCTACATCTATGGAAGAGATTTGTGAAATTACAGAGCGAAGTAAAGGAAGTATTTATTATCACTTTAAAAGTAAAGAAGAATTATTTTTATTTGTAGTGAAACAGCATACGTATGATTGGATTGAAAAATGGAATGAAAAAGAGAAGTTGTATAGCACTAGTACTGAAAAACTATATGGTCTCGCGGAATATCATGTAGAGGACATACAGCAACCAATTTCAAATGCAATAGAGGAATTCTCTATGAGCCAAGTTGTAAGTAAAGAGATTCTGGATGAACTGTTAGCTTTAACTAGAGAATCATATGTTATGTTTGAGAAATTAATTGAAGTAGGTATAGAGTCTGGAGAGTTCCGTGAAGATAATACTCGTGATCTTATGTATATTGTAAACGGATTATTATCAGGACTTGGAGTGCTTTACTACGAATTAGATTATAAAGAGCTGAAACGTATTTATAAAAAGGCAATAGATGTATTGTTAAAAGGAATGGCAGCTGAATAATAGGTCAGTTGCTTTTCTTACAAAATAAATTAGACCGAACGGTCGGTTTGTGAAAGGGGAATGAAAATGAACGCTTTATTTAAAAACCGAGCATTTATGCTCGTTATGGCGTCTGATATTTTACAACAATTTGCAATTTGGATCAGAAATATGGCTCTTTTGTATTTTATAATGGAGCGAACGAATAATGATCCAGTTTCTGTTTCGTTGTTATCAGTTATGGAATATGCACCTATTTTTATTTTCTCGTTTATCGGTGGTGCGCTAGCTGATCGTTGGAATCCGAAAAGAACAATGGTCGCTGGAGATGTATTAAGTGTACTGTCTATTATAGGAATTGTTTTGTTGTTAAAGCTGGATTATTGGCAGGCTATATTTTTTGCAACACTCATTTCCGCGATTGTAGGTCAGTTTTCTCAGCCCTCATCTTCGCGTATATTTAAGCGCTATGTAAAAGAAGGAGAGGTAGCAAATGCGATTGCATTTAACCAAACATTACAGTCATTATTTCTGATTTTTGGACCAGTGGTAGGATCGCTTGTGTATACACAACTTGGTTTATTTACATCACTATATAGCTTAATCATTTTATTTTTGTTATCTGCTATCGCCCTTTCATTCTTACCAAAATGGGTTGAAAAAGAGCAGGTGGCGAGAGACTCATTAAAAAATGATATAAAAGAAGGTTGGAAGTATGTTCTTCATACGAAAAATTTACGTATGATTACGATCACTTTTACAATTATGGGTTTGGCTGTTGGATTAACGAATCCATTAGAAGTATTCCTTGTAATTGAACGTTTAGGTATGGAAAAAGAAGCTGTTCAATATTTAGCGGCAGCTGACGGAATAGGTATGTTACTCGGTGGTATTGTTGCTGCAGTTTTCGCTTCAAAAGTGAATCCGAAAAAGATGTTTGTATTCGGTATGGGTATATTAGCGATTTCATTTTTAGTAGAAGGGCTATCTACATTATTTTGGATTACTAGTTTCATGAGATTTGGAACAGGTATTTGTTTAGCTTGTGTTAATATTGTTGTCGGTACGCTTATGATTCAACTTGTACCAGAAAATATGGTTGGAAGAGTAAATGGAACGATTTTACCACTGTTTATGGGGGCAATGCTAATTGGAACTTCATTAGCTGGAGGATTAAAGGAACTAACTTCACTAGTTACTGTGTTTTGTATAGCAATGGCACTTATTTTATTAGCGATAGGGCCAGTTCTACGCATGCAAATAAAAAAAGACGATGTTGCTAATAAAGAGGCACTAACAAATTCGTTAGTTTCGAAATAACTATTGTAAGGGAGCAAAATTGCTCCTTTTTTCTTTGAGGAACTTTTGACAACTATATGAGCCAATTATATACTGATGTTGTAAAAATAATTTTACAGGTTAGGAGCAATGGTGTGAAAAATCAAATCTATGAATTACGCACTGAAAATAATATTTCACAAGGCGCATTAGCTGATAAATGTAAGGTTTCTAGACAAACGATAAATGCAATTGAGAATAATAAATATGATCCAAGCTTAGCGTTAGCGTTCCGTTTAGCTGAAGTATTAGGAACAACTGTTGATAAATTATTTTTGTACAAGCAGTAGAGTCGTTCATTATAAGGCGCACCTTTAAAAATAAAAAAGATCCTCTTCTTATGAGAAGAGGATCTTTTCTTATAGCGTTTTAGTCTTTGGACTAGGTGGTGTAACGGATGTATTATTTTCTGGAACTCTAGTTAGTAAGAATCCTCCAATAATAAACAGAACAATAATACTAAGAACACCAGCGTTTGTTTTTCCTGTTAATTGCGTTGTAACACCGACTAATACCGGACCCATAATTGCGGCGAACTTACCAAATATATTATAAAATCCGAAGAATTCATTAGCAGATTCTTTTGGTACTAGTTTTGCAAAGTATGAACGACTTAGTGCTTGAATACCACCTTGAGATGTAGCAACTAGCATTGCTAAAATCCAAAAATCAAGTGTCGTTTTTAAGAAATAAGCATATGTGCAAATAATGATATAAATAATGATACCGACATATAGCATTTTTTTGCCAGTAAATGTTTCAGATAGTTTTCCGTATAGTAACGCAAATGGACAAGCGACAATTTGTGTTACAAATAATATGATTAATAGATTCATTGCACTAATACCGAGATCGGTTCCGTAAGCGGTAGACATAGTAATAATTGTATCGACTCCGTCAATATAGAAAAAGTAAGCGATTAGAAACATAAATACAGTTTTATATTCTTTAATATTTTTAAAAGTATCAGCAAGACGTTTGAAGCTCATTCTAATAGGTCTTGGATGACGCTCAATATAGTGTGTTTGCTCTACGTTTTTTAGCATTGGAATTGTAAATAACCCCCACCAAAGAGCTGTTATCGCAAAGGAAATTTGACTAGCAATGCCGACCGATAAGGGAATAGTTCCTTTTTGAGAAAGAATAATAAGAGCGATACAACCGATAAAAGGAATTGTACTCCCGATATAACCTAATGCAAATCCTCTTGTAGAAATTCGGTCCATTCTATCTTCAGAAGTGACGTCCACTAAAAATGCATCATAGAAAATGTTTGCTCCAGCAAAGCCGATTAAGGCGAGCATATAGCACCCTAGCAATAAGTACCACTGAGAGGTTGGAACGACTGCTAACATACTTGTAAATACGATACCGAGTCCAAAGAAGAATGTGAAAAAACGTTTTTTAAATCCTTTATAATCAGCAACTGTGCCAAGAATAGGAGCAAGTATAGAAATTAAAAGTGTTGCGAATGAGTTTGCATATCCCCAATATGCTGTTGAAGTTGCCCCAGATAGTCCAGCTTCTTTTGCAGCTGCTTTAAAGTAAATTGGAAATAATGCAGTTGTAATGACGAGCGAGTATACAGAGTTCGCCCAATCGTATAATATCCAGCTTTTTTCTTGTCTGGACATTTTTTTCATATAATGTTCCCCCTTAAATTTGTTTTACTAACAGTGTACAAAAATAAAAATTATAAAAAGAGAAACAGTGATGAATTTTACATAACTTTTACATATATACACAGTTCTTTACAATTGGAGTAAATCCTCTACAGTTGCTCCGTCTGTTTCACCTAAGTGTAAACCTAGTAGTCTAGCGATAGTTGGACCTTCATCAATAAGTCTCATATATGGGATTGTCACACCACTTTTTATACCTTTTCCGGCAGCGATAAAAATTGTTTCATAGTTAGGTTTTGTTGGAGAGTATCCATGCGTACCAAATGTATATTTTTTACTAGGCGTAACATCTTTTTCGGTAATTTCTTTTATAAAATCTCCTGTATAGTTTTCAGTGAAATAATACCCTTCTCGTGCTTCTAACATGAATAAACAATTACCGTCTGCACCGCAGTCTTTCGCAGCTTCATCATGAAGTATAAATTCAATTCCATTTTGTTTATTTTGAAGTAGGTCTTCAAGGAGTAGTTGTACCTCGCGAATTGTATCCGTATCATTTTTGTCCTTTACATATACATAGGCAGAGCCGTCGCAACTTTGGCAATAGGCTTTCCAGTCTACTAATTTTCCTTTTTTATTAAGAGATATAAGTCCTCTTTGATGGAATAGCACATTTAATTGGATGGATTTGTTTTCACTTAAAGCGCTATGATCACCAAGGGCAATAATTGTACTTTCTTCGTATAGGTCACTTTCTTTTAGTGCTTGAATAATTTTCCCTAGACGTTCGTCATGTCTCTGGATAGCAGCTATTGTTTCGTTAGATTCAAAGCCGTGATAGTGTCTTTGGGTGTCTAGATCGGTGAAATGTACAAACATGACATTAGGCTTTTTCGTCTGGATTGTATGCACAGCAGAGGCGAGGACGAAATCATCCAGCTCTGGTTGTGATAAACCATTTCTTATATGGCCGAAACGACGATTTAAATCTAATTGGTATAGTGGGCTACCGCTAAATAAGGAAACTAACACTTGATTTTGCCAAGGTCTATTGGGGAAAATTTCTGGTAAATTGTAATCGATGTTCGCTCTTCCAGTAACAGGCCATAGAAGGGCGGCTGTCGTTAAATTTGCTTTGCGCGCTTCATCATACAATGTTGTTCCTTTTATTGATTTTCGGTACCAATGCCAATCAGGTGATTCACGCCCTGGTTGAAGTAACGTATTGCTAACAACACCGTGCTTGTTAGGGTAATTACCAGTTACAATTGTTGAGTGGCTTGGATATGTTACAGAAGGATAAATTGGTTCTACTTTTTCGACAACCGTGCCCTTTTTTATTAGAGATTGGAAATGAGGTAGTTTTTGTAGTATAGGAAAATCTAAAGCTGATAAACAGTCGAATGATAAAATAATGACGTGGTTTGTTAATGCT
>NZ_JBNLYE010000027.1:0-31064 GCF_050172095.1 Bacillus sp. GMs2/2 | reverse complement strand
AGTTGAGAATGCAAAAGAAAAAAGAAATGAAATGGATAATCTTAGTAAGGATTATTTAAAAATAGCGGCTAATGTAACAACCACTGTAATTGAAGTTGCTAAAAACACTGGAGTGAATGAAACTGAATTTAGATCGCTTCTTATGAAATTTTTAGAGAAGCCAAAGAAACAATAATAGCCTTATATAATATCTGTTTTTGTTTTGGAGATTGTATAAATAAAATAGTACCTCGTCTAAACTACAATAGACGAGGTGTTTTTTATGAAAATAAAACGGAGAATTACAATTGTTTTAATTTGTTTTATGTGCGTTATGTTTGTATTGCTTTGTCGTTTAATCCAAATTCAAATTATAGATACAGAATCATTTACTGATCGCAAAATAAATTTAATTGAAAAAAGTGTTACGCAACGCACACAATCCATTACAGTAGACGATGGACGTGGGCAGTTTATAGATCGTAATGGTAAAAAAATAGGTGAGGAAAAATATCCTGTTTTAATTATTTTTCCATTTTTACAAATAAAAAATGACATGTTAGAGAAAATCGCGCATATCATTGGTGTGTCGAGACAAGAGATTAGAAGACAAATGAAAAATAATAAAAATGCATTTACACTACAAGGAGAAACTGCTCCATTTCGAGTGACACGAGAACAGATGGAGAAGGTAAATGAATTACATGTATTAGGTATTGTAGCAGCTGAAGTGCGATTAAAACAAACTGGAGAGATAAATCATTTAATTGGTGATGTAGGGGAGAACGAAAGGGAGTTTCAAAAGCGATATGGAGAATTGAAAAGAATCTCAAAACAAACGCCGATAGGTATTTCAGGATTACAGCAATCATTTGATGAATTTCTATTGACTGATGGAGAGGCAAAAGTATTATATCAAGTAGATAGGCAAGGAGAACCAATTTTCGGAAAGCAAGCGAAATACACTTCACCAGGAAATCCATTTTATCCAGTTAGGATTCAAACTACTTTACATAAAGAGTTGCAGCAAAAAGCAGAAGAAGTGATTGAAGCGAATGAAATAAAGAAGGGGGGACTAGTATTACTTGATGTAAAGACAAATGAAATATTAGCGATGGCTAGTAAGCCGTCTTTACAAGTAAGGGATGAGAATTTATATAAAACTACACTTGAAAATCAAATGTTAACGCCACATTTTCCAGGCTCTGTTTTTAAAACAGTAGTTGCAGCTGCAGTCATTGATCAAAAAGTAAATTTGTTTAATCGGACATTTAACTGTAATAAAGATTTATATGGTGAAAACGACCCGCAAGTTAGGATGGGTACACTTAACTTTAAAGAGAGCTTTGCTAGGAGTTGTAACAGGACATTTTCCGAGTTAGGTAACGAGCTATTACAAAAGGATAAGACGGTGCTAGAAACATACGTAGCAGCTTTAGGAGCAAATGAAAAGGTTGGATGGAAAGGTTCTGTATTTCATACACCTCATTTTGAGCAAATGCCAGAAGAAAAGGGTACTACTATTTGGGGGAATGAAGAAAATAAAAATAGTAAAAAAGCGGTAGAACAAACAGCAATTGGACAGAAAGATGTACGTATATCACCTCTAGCAATTGCAAATATGATGGCGACGATTGCGAGGAATGGAGAAAAGATGGAAGTGAAAGCAGTTGAAAAAATAGTATATAAAAATGGAGCGGATTTTTTTACATTTGAGAGCCATACGTTAAATGGAAAACAGCTTTCGTATGAAACAGTGAAAACATTACAAGAGTTATTAAGAGGCGTTGTAACAAGGGAGAAAGGAACAGGAACGGCATTCCGTTCGTTGCCACTAAGTGTCGCTGGAAAATCCGGGACAGCGCAAACAGGGAAAGGGACGAGGGTGAATCGCTGGTTTGCAGGTTATTTTCCGTATGAGAATCCAAGATATGCTTTAGTTGTTGTTGATCTAGAGACTGATAGCAAAGTGAATAAAGTTACACCTATTTTTAAAGATATGGTGGGAGCAATCTATCAATTGGAGAATGAAAAGTAATCTTGCAATTTATAGTGAAATGTCTTCATTTCATGAAAATATCATTGTAAATGTTCAACCTTTCTAGATTTAATGTTACAATAGCAATTAGGAAAAACTGCATGGAGGTTTGGAGAATGGCAGGAGGATCAAGATTCCAACAGAAACAACAAAAACGTCGTCAAAACGGTGTTTTAAATATTGCAATCGCTATTGTATTACTATTAGTAGCTATTGTAGCATATCAATTGTTCGTTCCTAGTACGAAAGAGCAAGCATCTTCTACTGATAAGAAAGTCTCTCAACAAACAACAAAGAATGAGAAAACTGGAAAATCAGAAGATAAAGAATCTGCTAAGAAAAAAGAAAAAGAACAAGAGCAAGCAGAAGCTAAGAAAAAAGCTGAAGAAGAGAAGCTAAAGGCTGAAGAAGAACAGAAAAAAGCTGAAGAAGAAGCGAAAGCTAACGAGAAAGTATCAGCTGAGAAAACTGTATCTAAGGCAAAAGAGGCGTATACAAAACCTTCTTGGAAAGCTGTAGGAACAGAACAAGGTTCATCACCAGCGATGACGTTTAAACAGGGTTCATCAGATTGGAATGAGATGCAAAGTGCAATTGCTGCAGGTGTTGAAGTACCGAAAGAGCAATTAGTATTCCATTTTGTTGGAAGAGACAAAACTGGAAAGAGCAAAGCTTATGGTGATGTTCAAGATAAGCAAAGTGGGAAAAGATATTATGTAAATATTGATTGGGTAGACAATGAGGGCTGGAAACCAGTACTTGTTCAAACTCTAAACTAAAAAAGAGAGGCTCCTTAGGAGCTTCTCTTTTTTGTTAACGCAATTTCTTTAATTTAAAATGAACAACCGCGCTATAATACGGTCTTTTGCTTTCAGGATCCATAACCATTTGATGTGAGATGTGATGAACTTCAAGCATAAGTGCTTTATTATTATCAATTTGTTCACTAATTTTTCGTTCTAAAGAAGCTAAGTCTCCCGCTTCAAAAAACTCTACTTTATCTTCTAACATTTCAAAGGTAAATGACATGAAGACGGCCCCTCTCCTATGTAATCAACTATAGTGTAACAAAGAAAAGAAGGAAATACCATGTACATTTCAATTGACATTTTTAGAAAGAGGGAATATCATACTGATAAAACCGATAAGAAAAAGGGGAATTTTTATGGGTACAGAATTTAATGGTTTATTTGATGAGTGGGCTCATACGTACGACTCATTTGTACAAGGCGAAGATATACAATATAAAGAAGTTTTCGCCCATTATGAGGACATTCTAGAGGATGTAGTTAACAAGTCATTTGGTAATGTATTAGAATTTGGTGTCGGTACAGGTAATTTAACAAATAAATTATTACTTGCTGGCCGCACAGTTTACGGTATAGAACCGTCGCGTGAAATGCGCATGATTGCAAAAGAGAAATTGCCAAAAGAATTTTCAATTACAGACGGTGATTTTCTTTCGTTTGAAGTTCCAAATTCAATTGATACCATTGTAAGCACCTATGCATTTCATCATTTAACAGATGATGAAAAAAATGTAGCGATTGCGAAGTATAGTCAATTGCTAAACAAAGGTGGTAAAATAGTGTTTGCTGATACGATATTTGCAGATCAAGATGCATATGATAAAACTGTTGAAACAGCAAAACAAAGAGGTTTCCACCAGTTAGCAAACGATTTGCAAACGGAATACTATACACGTATTCCAGTTATGCAGACTATTTTTGAAAACAATGGCTTCCATGTAACGTTCACGAGATTAAATCATTTCGTTTGGGTAATGGAGGCAACTAAGCAATAGAAAGAGGGATTAGATTGAGAATTGCTGTAATTGGAGCAATGGAAGAAGAAGTACGTATTTTACGTGACAAATTAGAACAAGCAGAGACAGAAACGGTTGCAGGTTGTGAATTTACGAAAGGGCTATTAGCAGGGCATGAAGTAATCTTGTTAAAGTCTGGTATTGGTAAAGTAAACGCAGCGATGTCAACGACAATTTTATTAGAAAAATATAAGCCTGAAAAAGTAATTAATACTGGTTCAGCTGGTGGATTCCATCATTCTCTAAACGTTGGTGATGTAGTTATTTCCACTGAAGTTCGTCACCATGACGTAGATGTAACAGCATTTAACTATGAATATGGTCAAGTACCAGGAATGCCGCCTGGATTTAAAGCTGATGAGGCGTTAGTTGCATTAGCTGAGAAATGTATGCAGGCTGAAGAAAATATTCAAGTTGTAAAAGGTATGATTGCAACAGGTGATTCATTTATGAGTGATCCGAACCGCGTTGCAGCCATCCGTGATAAATTTGAAAATCTTTATGCGGTAGAAATGGAAGCAGCAGCTGTTGCACAAGTATGCCACCAATATGAAATTCCGTTTGTTATCATTCGCGCACTTTCTGATATTGCTGGTAAAGAATCAAATGTTTCATTTGATCAGTTTTTAGATCAAGCAGCTCTTCATTCTACAAACTTTATCGTAAAAGTGTTAGAAGAGTTAAAGTAATGTAACAAAAAGGCAACTGTCTCATATAAAGAAAATACATACAGTTGCCTTTTCTTTATTGGCAAACAAGGGGGAGAACACGATGAATGTATATCGTGGAGTTCATGAGTTAATTGGTCATACACCAATTGTAGAAATTACTCGTTTTTCACTTCCGAAAGGAGTCCGTTTATTTGCAAAGCTTGAATTTTATAACCCAGGCGGAAGCGTTAAGGATCGTTTAGGAAGAGAATTAATCGAAGATGCGCTAGAAAAAGGGCTTGTGACCCAGGGTGGAACAATTATTGAACCGACTGCTGGGAATACTGGTATTGGACTGGCACTTGCAGCATTAGAACATGATTTACGTGTTATTGTTTGTGTACCAGAGAAATTTAGTATTGAAAAACAAGAATTAATGAAAGCACTAGGTGCAACGGTCGTGCATACACCGACTGAGCAAGGAATGACCGGTGCAATTGCTAAAGCAAAAGAGTTAGTAAATGAACTACCGAATTCATACTCTCCAAGTCAGTTCGCAAATGAGGCAAATCCTCGTGCATATTTTAAAACACTAGGACCTGAACTGTGGGACGCATTGAATGGAGAGATTAACATATTTGTTGCTGGAGCAGGAACTGGCGGTACGTTTATGGGGACTGCATCTTATTTGAAAGAAAAAAATATAGATATTAAAACAGTTATCGTAGAGCCAGAAGGATCTATTTTAAATGGTGGTAAGGCTGGTTCACATGAGACCGAAGGAATTGGACTGGAATTTATCCCGCCATTTTTGAAGACATCTTATTTTGATGAAATTCATACGATTTCTGATCGAAATGCATTTTTACGAGTGAAAGAATTAGCGCAAAAAGAAGGACTTCTCGTTGGGAGCTCTTCAGGAGCAGCATTTCATGCGAGCTTACTTGAGGCCGAGAAGGCAGCACCAGGTACAAATATTGTAACGATTTTTCCTGATAGCAGTGAGCGCTATTTAAGTAAAGACATATACAAAGGATGGGAATAAAAAATGAGAGCAAAGACAAAGTTAATTCATGGTATTCGCATAGGAGAACCTTCAACTGGATCTGTAAACGTACCGATTTATCAAACAAGTACGTACAAACAAGAAGCAGTTGGTAAGCATCAAGGATATGAATATTCACGTACAGGTAACCCAACACGTGCAGCTTTAGAAGAAATGATTGCTGTATTAGAAAATGGGCATGCTGGATTTGCATTTGGTTCAGGAATGGCTGCTATTACAGCGACAATTATGTTGTTCTCAAAAGGTGACCACGTTATTTTAACAGATGATGTTTATGGCGGAACATACCGCGTTATTACGAAAGTATTAAACCGTTTCGGTATTGAGCATACATTTGTAGATACAACAAACTTAGAGGAAGTTGAAGAAGCGATTCGTCCAAATACGAAAGCAATTTATGTGGAAACACCAACGAACCCACTACTAAAAATTACTGATATTAAGAAAATATCTACTCTTGCTAAAGAGAAAGATCTATTAACAATTATTGATAACACATTCATGACGCCATATTGGCAGTCGCCGATTTCTTTAGGAGCAGATATTGTGCTTCATAGTGCAACGAAATATTTAGGAGGTCATAGTGATGTAGTTGCAGGTTTAGTAGTTGTAAATAGCCCACAACTAGCAGAAGATCTTCACTTTGTACAAAACTCAACAGGAGGTATTCTTGGGCCACAAGATAGCTTCTTACTACTTCGCGGTTTAAAAACATTAGGAATTCGTATGGAAGAACATGAAACGAATTCACGTGCTATTGCTGAGTTCTTAAATAATCATCCAAAAGTAAATAAAGTATATTACCCAGGTCTTGAATCACATCAAAATCACGAATTAGCAACAGAACAAGCAAACGGGTTTGGTGCTATTATCTCATTTGATGTAGATAGTGAAGAAACATTAAATAAAGTACTTGAGAAACTACAATACTTTACACTTGCTGAAAGCTTAGGAGCGGTAGAAAGTTTAATTTCTATTCCATCTCAAATGACACATGCATCAATCCCAGCTGATCGCCGCAAAGAATTAGGAATTACAGATACATTAATTCGTATTTCTGTCGGTATTGAAGATGGTGAAGATTTAATTGAAGATTTAGCACAAGCGCTAGCATAATAAAAAATGCACTGCTCTATATTAGCAGTGCGTTTTTTTATTACGTCTATTTTGTGAAGCATTTCACAAAATAGACATACACAAACGAAATGATTTCATGTATATTGAATTCAGGAAACGTTACTCACGAACAAACTTGTGAAATTTTTCACAAACAATGGAATTCATGTAGGAAAGCATCTCTATTTTTTTGTGTTAATTGGGACTTATTTTGACCTACAGGGACATATAAGGACCGTAATAGTAGAATAGGAGGAAATTCACATGGTAGTCAAAGAGAAAGTTGTAAATGAAATGCAGGAAGTAAAAAAGATGATTGATACGCTAGTAAATAATGGTCAACAAGCTTTACAAGCATTAGAAAGTTTTACACAAGAGGAAATTGACAACATTGTTCATGAAATGGCATTAGCAGGTGTTGATCAACATATGCCGCTAGCAAAATTGGCAGTTGAAGAAACTGGCCGTGGTGTATATGAAGACAAATGCATTAAAAATATTTTTGCCACTGAATATATTTGGCATAGTATAAAGCAAGATAAAACGGTAGGGATTATTCACGAAGATCCTCATGAAGAAATAATAGAAATCGCGGAACCTGTCGGTGTAGTAGCTGGAGTAACACCAGTAACGAATCCAACGTCGACAACAATGTTTAAAGCGTTAATTGCGATAAAAACAAGAAATCCAATTATTTTCGCATTTCATCCTTCCGCACAAAAATGTTCTGTGGCAGCAGCGAAAACCGTATATGATGCAGCGATGAAAGCTGGTGCACCAAAACACTGTATTCAATGGATTGAAAGACCGTCTGTTGAAGCGACGAAACAATTGATGAACCATGATGGTGTAGCACTCGTTCTAGCAACTGGAGGCGCTGGTATGGTGAAATCAGCTTACTCTACTGGAAAACCAGCGTTAGGCGTTGGTCCTGGTAATGTACCGTGTTATATAGAAAAATCAGCACATGTAAAACGAGCTGTTAATGATTTAATTTTATCAAAAACATTTGATAACGGTATGATTTGTGCATCGGAACAAGCAATCATTGTCGATAAAGAAATTTATGATGATGTTAAAACAGAAATGATTGAAAACAGTTGTTACTTTGTAACAGAAGAAGAAAGAAAAAAATTAGAAAAGCTCGTTATAAATGAAAATACATGTGCAGTAAATAGTGATATTGTAGGGAAATCAGCACAGTATATTGCCGATTTAGTTGGGATCACTGTTCCTGGACATACAAAAATGCTTGTAGCTGAAATTCAAGGTATCGGAGCAGCATATCCGTTATCCCGTGAGAAACTGAGTCCAGTATTAGCTTGTGTGAAGGCAAATTCATTAGAAGAAGGATTTACATATTGCGAAGAAATGTTGAACCTCGGTGGTTTAGGACATTCAGCAGTTATCCATTCTACAAATAAAGATGTGCAAAAGCAATTTGGGTTACGTATGAAAGCTTGCCGTCTCATTGTAAATGCACCTTCATCACAAGGTGGAATAGGGGATATATATAATGGATTTATTCCATCACTTACACTTGGTTGTGGTTCATACGGAAAGAATTCAGTTTCCCAAAATGTAACAGCGACTCATTTATTAAATATAAAAAGGCTGGCAAATAGAAAAAAGAATATGCAGTGGTTCAAACTGCCACCAAAAATTTATTTTGAAAAACATGCTACAGCTTATTTAGCAAATATGCCTAACATTTCACGTGCATTTATTGTAACGGACCCCGGAATGGTTGAACATGGCTATGTCGATACAGTCGCGCACTATTTAAACAAGCATGCAAATGATGTGAAAGTTGAAGTTTTCTTTGAGGTCGAACCAGATCCATCAGATGAAACTGTTTTTAAAGGTGCGGAAATGATGAAAAGCTTTAAGCCAGATGTAATTATCGCACTTGGTGGTGGTTCAGCTATGGATGCAGCAAAAGGAATGTGGTTATTCTATGAGCATCCAGAAACGACATTCTATGGCATTAAACAGAAATTTTTAGATATAAGAAAACGTACATGTAAATATCCGGAATTAGGAAATAAGGCGCAGTTTGTTGCGATTCCAACGACATCAGGAACGGGATCAGAAGTGACACCATTTGCGGTTATTACAGATAAGAAAAATAATATAAAGTATCCGCTCGCAGATTATGAATTAACACCAGATGTAGCAATTGTTGATCCACAATTTGTAATGACAGTACCACCACATGTAACAGCAGATACTGGTATGGATGTTTTGACACATGCAATTGAGGCGTATGTGTCTGTTATGGCAAATGACTATACAGATGGATTAGCATTAAAAGCTATTGATCTCGTATTCAAATATTTACCGAGAGCATATAAAGATGGAAATGATGAAGAAGCAAGAGAAAAAATGCATAACGCTTCTGCAATTGCAGGGATGGCATTTGCAAATGCTTTCCTCGGTATTAATCACAGCTTAGCACATAAGATTGGACCAGAATTCCATATTCCGCACGGACGCGCAAATGCCATTCTAATGCCGCACGTAGTCCGCTATAATGCTATTAAGCCAAGAAAACACGCATTGTTCCCAAAATATGAGCACTTTGTGGCAGATGAAAGATATGCACATATAGCGAGAATGCTCGGGCTTCCAGCAAGTTCGGCAGCAGAAGGGGTGGAATCACTCGTCCGAGCAATTATTGAGCTTGGAAAAAGCTTAAATATTAATATGAGTATTGCGGGACAAGGAGTCGATAAAGAGCAATTTGAAGAGGTTGTTGGAGTATTAGCAGAAAGAGCTTTTGAAGATCAATGTACAACTGCTAATCCAAAGTTACCGCTTATTTCAGAGCTGAAAGAAATTTATATGGAAGCATATAGAGGTGAATAATGATAAAAAAAGAGCCGCAGTAAAAGCGGCTCTTTTTTTATTGGAAAACATCTCCCAGAATGGCTGTATTTACTGGTCTTTCAGTTTCATAGAATATGATACAGTGAAATGGAGGAGTGAGAATATAATGAAAGAATTAAAAGGAAAAATAGAAGATTATACTCGGTTTGGACAAATGCTTCTCGCTGTAAGTACATTGTTAATGGTTGGCTTATTGATTCCGAGTGGAGCAAAAGAGACAATCCAATTTTTTGTTATGATGGGGAGCATCGTTATATTTTTAAGCTTATCGTTCTTTTTCTTTCAGCGTGTGAAAGTGATGCGTGACCAGCTAGAGGAAAATGAATGTGAATAATATTGTTAACTAGAGCGCAGCGAAAAGAAAAAATCTTTTTGTCGCGCTTTTTGTTTTTTTGTAGGAAAATATATGCCTTTCGTGTTGACAATGATAATCCTTATCAATTAAAGTAGAATAGTAGTTAATGATTATCATTATCAATTAGAGGTGAAGGAATGAAAAAATCTATTACGCTATTTACAGCGATTTTATCTATTTTTTTCTTGTTAATAGGTTGCAGTGCCAAAGGGGACGAAAAAGCGTCTGCAACCAAAACAGAAAAAGGAAAAGAGAAAATCGAAATTACCGACCTATCAGGAAGAAAGGTAACATTTGATAAAGTGCCAGAAAGTTTTGCAACATTAAGTATGGGGGACATGGATATTATTCATGCTTTAGGTGGAAAAATAGTAGGTCGCCCGGATACGAAATTAACTCTTCCGGATGAGCTAAAGAAAGCACAAGTAATTGGGAATGCACATCAACCGAATTTTGAGCAAATTGCTAGTTTAAAGCCCGATGTACTTGTTGCTAACAATGGATTCCAAAAGAATGTGCCAACGGTTGAAGGACAAGGAACTCAAGTTATCATTTCTTCTGCGAATTCTGTACAAGATATTCAAAAAAATATTGAATTATATGGAACGGTAATGAAGAAAGAAGATAAAGCAAAAGAAATTAATCAAAAAATGAATGATCAAATGAAGAAATATGAGAAAAAGAGCGATGTGAAAGCATTGCTAGTGTATGGCGCACCAGGAACTTATTTAGCGGCATTACCAACATCTTTATCAGGTGATATTTTAGAAAAAACAGGCGGAAAAAATATTGCTTCTGATTTTCCAGAAACGAAAGAATATCCGCAATATGCACAGCTAAGTGTAGAACGTATTATTGAGGCGAATCCAGATGTGATTTATTTAATTACACACGGAGATCCAAAAAGTGTGAAAAAAGCATTCGAAGGCGAAATGATGAAAAATGAAGCGTGGAAAAATTTAGAGGCAGTAAAACAAAACCGCGTAGTTATTTTGCCACCTGATTTATTTGGATCTAATCCTGGTACAAAAGTTACAGAAGCAATGGACTTTATGTATAAAAGTATATAAGATGTAAGGAAATGATACTATGGAAAGTAGTGAAGTAGTAAGAGAAAAGGAACATCCTTTTGCGAAAAAAAGATGGATAATAGCAGTTACTTTAGTTGTATTAACAATCCTAGGTCTCTTTTACGGTCTTTTCGCAGGAAGTTTATCCTTTTCTGTACGAGATATTCTAACGGGTATACAAGATGAAGGTTCGACAGTTCATCGAATTGTATGGGATCTTCGCATACCGAGAGTGCTCATTGGGTTTATAGTAGGAACATGTTTAGCTGCATCTGGTACACTGCTACAAGGAGTTATGAGAAACCCTCTTGCAGATCCTGGTATTATCGGAGTTTCATCTGGGGCAGGCCTTGTAGCAATTGTCATCATGATTTTATTCCCACAGCATCTAGCTTTTTTACCACTAGGGGCGTTTTTAGGAGCTTTCATAACAGCGATGGTTATTTATGCTTTATCATGGCAAAAAGGGGCACCACCTTCAAGAATCATCTTAGTAGGGGTGTCGATCAATGCATTAATTGGTGCAGCAACGTCAGCATTAATGTTATTACATAGTGACAAAGTACAATCGGTGTTACCGTGGCTAGCGGGTGGTATTGGTGGTGTAAGTTGGGCACATTTAAATATGATTATTTATTATGCAATATTCGCCATTATATTAGCTTTCTTTGGTATTAAGCATATTCGAGTGTTAATGCTTGGAGATGAAATGGCAAAGTTATTAGGACATAACGTGGAAAAAAGTCGGTTTTATTTAATCGTAGTAAGTACATTATTAGCTGGAATTGCAGTAAGTGTGTCTGGTCTTATTGGATTTGTCGGTCTTGTCGTACCACATATGCTACGTTTATTAGTTGGAAATGATTATAGATATTTGCTACCTTTATCATGCCTTGGCGGCGGGGTATTACTTGTTTTTGCGGATGCAATAGCTCGAAGTTGGTTTGACCCAATCGAATTGCCTGTTGGTATTTTACTGTCCTTCTTAGGTGGTCCGTTCTTCTTATATTTAATTCATAGAGGAGGAAAACAAAGTGATTTCCGTTAACAAAGTGTTTTACGCACACTCTGAAAGATTTCAAATGCAAAATATGAATGTACATATTAAGGCTGGAGAAATCGTTAGTTTAATTGGTCCGAATGGATCGGGAAAATCTACTTTGCTTCGTTTAATAGCAAGGCTACTGAAACAAAGCGAAGGGGACATCATTTTAGATGGGAAAAATATTCATATGATGAAGAGTGCTGATGTAGCGAAGCAATTAGCAATGTTACCACAAATGCATGATCATCAATTAGATTTAACAGTGAAAGAACTAATTGAGTTCGGAAGAGGTCCACATAAATCATGGAGTAGCCACTTAAATAAAGAAGATGAAGAAATTGTTGATTGGGCATTGTCTGTTACAAATCTTGAAGGGTATGAATATCGTCTTTTACATTCTTTATCAGGAGGGGAACGGCAACGTGCTTGGATTGCGATGACGCTAGCGCAACGTACAAATGTCTTATTATTGGATGAACCAACAACCTTTTTAGATATCGTTCACCAGTTGGAAGTAATGGAACTTGTGAAACGATTAAATGAGGAGTTTGGAATGACAATTATAATGGTTTTACATGACATTAACCAAGCTGCTCAATATAGCGATCGTTTACTTGTATTAAAGCGAGGAAAAATTCAGTATGATGGTATACCAGAAGAAGTACTATGCCATGAAATGTTTCAACATGTATTTGGCATAGATGTAGATATTTTTCAGGGAAGTGACAAGCCTTTTTTTACACCGAAACGAATTTCTAAAAGGGGAGAAGAGCGATGCAAACAGAAGAGCGTATTACCATTGAATTAGTAAGAGAATTTGTTATGGCAGCTCACGGGGATTTAGAGAAAGTACAAGAGCTATTGGTTGAATCACCAAGCTTACTTCACGCCTCTTATAATTGGGGTGGATCAGATTGGGAAAGTGCGTTAGGCGCATCGGCACATGTAGGTCGTAAAGATATTGCTCTTTATTTACTAGAAAAGGGTGCTCGGATGGATATTTTTGCAGCAGCTATGCTTGGTGAATTAGAAGTTGTACAAGCTATTTTAGTAGCTCAACCAGAAGCATTGCGCGCATCTGGTCCTCATGGTATTTCTCTTCTTCAACATGCACGAATGGGTGGAGAGAAATCTAAGCGTGTATATGATTATTTAGCAATACTATCTTAATGAACGAAGGAAGTTCTTATGTGCGGTAAACTTTTCACTTGAAACAATTGGAAAGTTTACCGCCCGTTAGAACGGGATAAGTATCTAGTATATTTGAAAATCCTACACCCCCCTCAATTGTAGTTTTCTTTATGCTAGTTATGATATGGATGCAGTGGACAATATTTGTCTACTGCTTTTTTTGTTTCTATAAGATTGAATATTCTGTGTTATGTGGTTGATTCATTTATAATAAATGGTAACACTTATTGTGCATACAAAATATGATTGTGAAATTAAGAAGAAATTAGTAGAAAGGAGTGAAGGAATGTTTCATACAGACCGTTTACAAATTCGTAAATATACAATGGATGATTTACAGTTCTACGCTTCACTATGGGGAAACGAAAAAGTAATGCGCTATATTGGAAATGGGAATTTAAAAACATATATGCAATGTAAAAAAAGTTTGGAAGAGTGGGTAATTCCTAGCTATAAAAACGGCCTCGGTTTATTTGTATTAATTGAAAAGGAAACGGGGATACGGATTGGTCATGCAGGATTAGTAAAGCAGCAGATAGATGGAAAAGAGGAAATTGAAATTGGTTATTGGTTATTACCTCAGTATTGGGGAAAAGGCTATGCGAGAGAAGCAGCGGCAGCATTTCGAGACTATGGCTTCCAAGCGTTACGAATGAATAAATTGATTTCTCTTATTAATCCGGACCACCCCGCCTCAATCTTTGTTGCTAGAAAAACGGGGCTTAGTTATGAGAAAACAACTTCATTTCATGGGATGGATGTTCTCGTTTATTCCATTAGGCGCGTTGGATGAAAAAAGGTTAATTGCATTTTTTGAAGAATGGTATATAAAAATAAAGGAGGGATTACATGTACATTTATCATAATGGACTTATTATTCGTGAGGGGACGAATGGTGTACCTGCATATGCAATTAAGACTTTATTCGAAGATGCCGGTTGGAGCAATGATAATATCCCTTCTTGGCAAATTGAAAAATTCACGATAGCATTTGAAAATTCAACATGGGCATTCACAATTTGGGATGAAGAAGAGATGATTGCCATGGTTAGAGTCATTTCTGATGGAATCATGGTCGCGAACATAGTAAATTTAGTTGTGAAATGTGAATATAGAGGGAAGGGATTAGGTAAGAAACTTGTCGCTCTTTGTTTGCAAAAGCTACCACATGGTGACTGGTTTGCACATACTTCTGCGAACAATTTTGATTTTTATAGAAGCTGTGGATTTGAAGTTAGAGAGCTATGGAGAAATGGAACATGTGCGTATTATGGATATCAAGTCGCGAAAAGAGATGGTCACCGATAAATGAATGAAAAGTAAAAGTTTAGCGAGGTAATTTTGAGGATTTGATAATAGAGAATGGATTGAGGATCGTTTTATGATAAAATAAAAGAAAATTCTGTTTATTATTAGGGGGATAAAAATGAGTATAAAAGTTGGGGATGTATTTAAATATGAAAGAAGATTTACTGAGGAAGAGGTGTTTGAATTTGCAAATATTACCGGAGATAAAGGTAGACACCATGTGGAATATGATGAAAATGGAAGATTAATGGTCCATGGTTTATTGACTGCTAGCATTGGAACGAAAGTAGGCGAAGAATTACATTACATAGCAAGAGAATTAGTAAGTGAGTTTATTAGACCAGTTTTCACAGGAGATACAATCACTTGTGAATTAACTTTAACAAATGTTGAGCAAATGGAAGGTTATAAAAAAGTTTCAATCGAGTCAGTTTATCGCAATCAACACGAAAAGACTGTACTAGTGGGGACAAGTTATGGAATTATAAGGGGATAAAAAAGAAGCCTGTTTAGCAGGCTTCTTTTTTATTATTTAGTAAACACGTTTTCGATTTTCTGCATAACTAGAGATGAGTAATAATGCAGTTTCTTCTCCTATATTACGAACAATATGAGGAACGCATGCATTCCATGAGAAAGAATCACCTTCTTCTACAATTGCAATATCTTCACCGTGCTGAACTTCTAGTTTTCCGCGTAATACAAGGTGACATTCTTCCCCTTCATGGGCATTTGGTGAGTTTTCTTTCGGGAATCCAGTAGGGATTTCTACTAAAGATAGGCGAAGGCCCCCTTGCTCCGCAACATGTTCAATTCTTTGCTCATCTTTGCCGTATACACTGTATTTCCGTTCTTCTTTTTTGACAATTTTTAATCGATCTTTTTGCTCTAACAATAAATAGGGAAGGGGAACGTTTAAAAAATTGGAGATCGTTTCTAAAGTTGAGATAGATGGTGATGTTTTATTATTTTCAACCTGACTCATAAATCCTTTAGAAAGACCTGTTCCCTCACAAATTTGTGCGATTGTTATGCCCCTACGTTGACGAATTTCACGTATTGCAGAACCAATATTCATAAAATCAAGCTCCTTTTTGTAAACAACTATTTGTATCATAGCAAAAAAAATATATTTTTTCCCAGTGAAAATGAATTGACGAATAAAAAAAATTAGTGTATGTTTTGTAATGTAAATAAAAGTTTTGTATAAGAAAACTATAAAGGAGAGAAAGAAATGAATCAACATATTGGTAACTTAATTATTCGTATCGTGTTAGGGGTAACATTCTTCATGCACGGTTTAACAAAATTCCAATCAGGAATTGACAATATTGCAGGGTGGTTTACAAGCATTGGTTTACCAGGAGGACTTGCATACGGTGTAGCAACATTTGAATTAGTTGGAGGCCTATTATTAATTCTAGGTTTAGGTGTAAGATATATTGGATTATTATTTGCACTTGTTATGGTTGGAGCAATCGTAAAAGTGAAATGGTCAGCTGGTTTATTGGGAGATGGAAAAAATCCTGGTTTCGAATTAGAACTTGCATTATTAGCAATGGGTGCATACTTATTTGTTGCAAAAGCTGATGGTTTTGTAGATAATTTCTTAAAAGAAAAAATGTCAAAGAAGAACTAATTTAAATGGGGGGCTAACAAGATGAGTTTTCAACTTCATCCCGATACAACACTGGATGTTGTTCATTTATACGTATCTAATGTAAAGAAATCACTAGAGTTTTATACGGAAGTACTAAGTATGAAGGTGCTAAAAGAAGAAAAAGCAGTCGTTACATTTGGGAATGAAAATGATGAACCACTTCTTATCATTGAAGAAAAGAAAGAAGCTTTTCCGAAGCAAAGAGGAAGAACAGGGTTATATCATTACGCAATTTTATTACCAAGTAGGCAGGATTTAGCGAATGTTCTTCGTCATCTTGTAGAAATGGTATATCCACTACATGGCGGGGCCGATCATTACTTTAGTGAAGCTCTTTATTTAGCTGATCCAGATGGAAACGGGATTGAAATTTATCATGATCGACAAAAAGAAGTTTGGCGTGATGAGAATGGAGAGCTCCCATTTGTTAGTAACCCGTTAGCTGGTGAAGAATTATTGCAGCAAGGAAGTACATGGAGTGGATTTCCAGCTGGTACTGTGATGGGGCATATTCATTTCCATGTAGCTGATTTAGAGGAAGCGAAACGTTTCTATGTTGATGGTCTTGGTTTTGAAGTAACAATCCCAGCTCGTAATGGAGCGTTGTTCGTATCAGCAGGTGGCTATCATCACCATATCGGTTTAAATACATGGCAAGGTGAAGGGGTACCACCGCAAATGCCAGGTTCTGTTGGTTTGAAATATTTCACAATTGTATTAGCGGATGAAAAACAAAAAGAGCAAGTATGTGAAAGCTTAAAAAATATTGGTAAGATTGCTACGTACAAAGATGGAATATTACAAGTCGAGGATCCATTTGGACATTGTATCCATTTCCAAATAAAAGGAGAAGCCTAAAAAGGCTTCTCTTTTTTATTTTCTTATAATTGCATTTTCGTTTTGTAAAAATAGTTCATCAAATTGTTTTGCAAGCTCAAAATCTAGTTTCGTTAAACCTTTTGCATTCCAAGATGACAAAGTAATAATAACTGCTTTATACTGGATAAGGATAAATGGATGGTGATTATGTTCTTCTGATAGTTTGGCGGCTTCAGAGACAAATTCGACTCCTTTTAAGTAGTCGGAAAACATATATTTTCGTTCAATCCATTTCTCATCTTTTACCATCCATTTATCTACCTTCAATAATTCCTCGTGAACTTCTTCTTCAGTTAATCTTAGCATCATTTTTCACATCCTTTATTGGAAGTAACGCAAGACCATTGTTAATAAGGCGTGTTACAGCTTCGTCAGTTGTGAAAGTAGAAAGTTGATGTAGTAATGCTGCAGATGTTTCATGCCCTTTGTTATGCTCTAAAAGTAACTCTAATACTTCAAGGCGCAGCAACCATTCTTTCGCATAAAATTTATTTAATACTTCTTGGATTGCTACTAATTGATCGATATGCGCGTCGTGTAAAATCCCCTCACTTCGAATATCTCGAACTGTTTGATACATACGTTCAAGTTCATTCAGCACAAGTGGAGCAGGAATTTCTTGAATTTCTTCATCCATTGGGAAAAATGCTGCAGCATCTGCGGCACCTGGGAATACTGAAGTGATTTGTGAGCCAACAGCCATATCAAATGCGCCCCATGAAGCATCAAATAAAACGCGGGCGTTATAAGTAACTGTGCAATCGATAAAGGAAATAAGAGCAATTTTCTTATCATTTTTCACAATATCTGTTACTGTTCCTTTTACATGAATACCACTTGCAAAAGTAAACTCAGCGATAGTTCCAATTGTAATTCCTAATGATTGTAGTTGTTCGTCTGTACAATTTTCTAATGCAATATTTTCAGTAAGTAATCCAATCGGTGTTCCAAATCCGTCATTGTGTACAGAAGTAGAATGATTCGCTAACTGTTTATTATGAAGCGCTAATGCCGTTGGCGAATTTGTTCGCATGTAAATTAATTCACCTGCATCGTTTTCAATTGTCTCGCTAAATGTACCTGTAATTTGTAATCCACTATTTAGCTCAGCTGTTGCATAGTTCTCAGAGCGAATTGCTTTTTCTAATCCTTCTTTACCACCAGTTTTAAAGGCCATCGTTTCAGAGAATTTCTCAAGTGCTTCTGTTAATTCTTCAAATGATTCGCAAACAAATAGTTGTGGTTGCATTTTTGTTACGTCATAAGTTGTACTTGTACATGCCTCTATAGAGAATGGAACCTTTTCTACAGCGTCTGTTAAGCAATGTTTGCTTTCGCCAACAGAAGAAAGGAGACCAGCACCATATATCTTTGGATCATCTATATTTCCGATCAATCCATATTCTACTGTCCACCAGAAAAGACGTGAAATTTGTTCAGCTTCCGATAAACCAGAAACTAAGTTTTGTTTTTCAATTACAGCATTTTCAGCAGCCTTAACTTCATCAGGAGTAGAAGTAGGGCTTTCTTTTACTATCGTTAATGTACGAACAGCTTCAAATGCATCATGTTCTTCTTTTGTAGAGAAAGCTTTTGCACCAATTTGCCCAAAACGTTTCACATATTTTGCATATGTAGGATCAAGTAAAATCGGTGCGTGTCCTGCGGCTTCATGTACGATATCTGGAGCTGGTGTGTACTCGATATTTTCTACTTTCCGGATATCTGTTGCAATCGGTAGTAATCCGTGTCCTTGAAAATCGAAGAATGCTACGCCAGGAATAAGTCCGTCAATTGTTACAGCGCCCCAGCCGCTTGGTGCCAAACACTCATTCATTTCTTCTACTTTTGGAATTGCATCTATATTAATACCAGATGATTGTAGTCCGTTCACATAGGCTGGATGAGCAACGTCTTTTAAGAAGCTATGATTTTGTCTCATAATATAACGCCACACAGCGTGATTCACCGGTGTGTATTGATCATAATGTTGTGTGGATACAAATGGTTTTAAATGCGATGGAATTTCTGTTTTCTTTGTCATTTAGACATCCTCCTTTTTTTCAATAAAAATGAATACCGATTTCGTATAGCTTGTATCACCCCCTTTCATTTTTTGTAAGCGCTTATAAAATTTTATCATAAGATTCGGAATTATTTAACATATGTTTCTGTGATAAATAGAAAAAGCCCCTATCGGAAAATCCGATAGGGGCGAAAGAATCGCGGTACCACCCTATTTGTAAGTGAAAATATACTTACATCTCAATTAATGATAACGGAAAAATTCCGTCTTTTCCTTCATGCATAAAAGCACTACGAAAAAGAAGCTCCAGAATTGTAATTCATACTTATATATGTGCTAATTTCCACCGACCATTAGCTCTCTGTAACAGGGATATAAGATACTACTGCGATTCTTTCAACGCGTATATATGAAATTGTGTAAGAGGATGGATGCAAAAAAGTCCCTATCGGAAAATCCGATAGGGACGATAAAAATCGCGGTACCACCCTATTTGTAAACAACTAATTGTTTACCACTCACTTTACGATAACGGAAAGATCCGTCTTTCTCTTCATGCATAAAAAGCATTACGGGAAAGAAGCTCCAGAATTGTAATTCACGCTTGTATATGTACTGATTCGCACCAACCATCAGTTCTCTGGGACAGTGATATAAGTCGCTACTAGCATTCCTTCAAAGCCGATATATAATTCGTTCAACTAAACTATGTTTTGTATTATAAAACTATATTTAAAAAATTGTCAACAAAAATTTTTTATCCCGTGTTAATGAGCAGTAAAATTCCTACCTCAAAATTCGGTGGGAGAATAACTGCCCGTAACCCCCGATTGGTGAAGGCTAATAATCAGTGGGGATGAACAAAATCTCTACTGATTAAGGCTTCACTTTATTTCACTTCTAAATTAACAGTTAAATTAGAGGTATTGCCAGCTGCATCAGTTGCTACAATGTGAATAGTATTTTTTTCTTCGTGTAATTGAGTGCGATCGAAATAAATGTCATAGCTTTTCTCCCAAGGGTTCAGGAATGCCTGTTCCCATACACCATTTCCGTTAATTTCATATTGCATTCTCACTGGAATACCAGGTGCTATCCAACCAGATTCTGACATCCAATCTAGTAGAATATCATCAACTTTTCCTCTAATTACGAGATTTTCTTGGTCAACTTCGTGTGTTAACTTAGGTGCAGTTCGATCAAGAAATACAGCAGCTGTTTGTTTTGTTTCTCCACCAGAATTAGAAGCAACTGCTTCGATTTGATATAGCCCGTCAGCTAAAGGAGTGCCATCTGCTTTTGTACCATTCCATTTGAAAGGTTTGTATCCAGGAGTTGCATTTTTAGCTTGATGGATAATCCCTTGATACGTTACACGTTCTTTCGTAACTAAATTTGCATGTAATGTTACATCATCCACAGGCGCAACTAAATAGTAGTTGATGAGATTATCATCTAGTACGTGGTCGCCATTTGGGCTAAAAGTAGAATTAATAATTTCAAGTCCATCGATACGTTTATAATCTTTAGGATCGATACTAAATGTGAATGGAATTCGAATTTCTTCTTTTGCCCCTTGTTCTTTTACATATACATTTCCAGTATACACACCTTGTGGTAGTGAGCTATCTACCGTGATAGTAAATGGTTTTTCGGTACTACTATTCGGTTGTATGCTAATCGATGAAGGGACAGAAGCTTTTACTTTTGTTTTTGTGTTGGCATCTAGTAATTCCACACGAGTTGAAAAACTTTTCTTTTTACTAGAAAGGTTTTGTAATGTAACATTTTGCGTCAGTTTTACTTTTCCGCTATTTGGCTTAATAAGACCAAAGCTGACATTGTTAGGTTTTACTAATACATTTGTTTGAGCTGCTTTCGGAATGTTAATTAAACCAGATCCTTGTGCCATAACAGGGTATGTATTTTCATTGACATCATGTAATGTTTTTGCATTGTTAGCAAGAGCCGCTTTCAATTGTTCTGTCGTCCAATCCGGATGCATTTGACGCAAGAGGGCAACCGCTCCAGCTACTTGTGGAGCAGCCATACTTGTTCCGTTATGCGATTCATAGCCGCCTCGCGGTACTGTACTAGTAATTTGTACTCCAGGTGCAACAACATCAGGCTTTATTAGCCAACTTCCTTGTGATGGTCCTCTTGAACTAAAGTTACCGATAAGTTCTGTTTGCTTTGGTTGTCCAATTTTTATATTTTTCTTTCGTTTTGTGATTAAAGTTTTTAATTCTTCCCCATTTGTATTTGATAATTGCATTACTGGGATAGCCAGATGTTCACGTGAAAAATATTCCGGCATCATATTAATTTCTTTTTCGTTAGAGATTAATAACACACCAAGTGCCCCAGCTTGCTTCGCTTGTTCTGCTTTTACTAATGTACTAGAAGTACCTTGTAAAATAAGTGCGAATTTCCCTTTCACATCTTGTTTTGCATAATCACTTGGATTGCCATAACCAACATATACAAGAGGGGAATCATTTCCTATTAGAAAATCGGATGTTGATAACGGTAACCCTTGATATGTTTTGCTGGAACCAGCTACTTGGAATGTTGGAAACGGGATAGAAACCGTAGATGCTCCAACAGAAATGACACTACTTGCGTTACCGGGAGCATCAACAGACCAAGGTTTTGGTCCGTCATTTCCATTTGAAACGACAGTAGTAACACCAAGTTTCGCTGCTCGTTCTAACGTTAATGTTACAGGCTGATCAGGTACATTTAAATCTTGCCCAAGGGAGAGGTTTAACACATCCGCACCATCTTGAATCGCTCGCTCAATCCCTTGGATAATATCATCTGTTGTACCAGTTCCACCGTCATTCATTACACGATAGGCTAGAATAGAAGCGTTTGGAGCAACGCCTTTAATTTTTCCATTACCCGCAATAATTCCAGCTACATGAGTACCATGTACGTTACCATCCATTGGATCGCTATCTTCATCAACCGTGTCATATCCACCGATATAATTTGCCTTTAAGTCAGGGTGTGTATAGTCTACGCCAGAGTCGATAATGGCTACTTTCATGCCTTTTCCATCAAGCGGTTTGCCAGATGGATCTTTTAAATTCCACGCTTCAGGTGCACCAATTGTCGGTCCACCGATATTTGGTGCTTCTTCGTTAGTAGTACTTTTTGATGTTTCATGCAATTTATATGTTAAGTTCGGATAGACTGCTTTTACTTCAGGTAAAGAGGCAAGAGAGGTAATTTGATCTCCAGGAACTGAAATAGAGAATCCGGAAAATAACGTATTATACACTTCTTTAATTTTTGCACCAGGTGCTTTTTCTTTTATTTTCTTAGTCGTATCTTCTTGTGCTTTTTTTAGCTCAGCATGATAAGACTGAGCATTACTATTTTGTAAATCTGGAGCATGCTGAATATTACTTTGAGCAGCGAGAGGTGCATGTTGCAATTCTACAATTACTGATATTTCTTTTGTTGTTTTCGTTTCAACATTTTGAGCAATTTTATGTTCTCCCCACTGTTCAATCGTTGTTTTTAATTGTGGACTAAATTGCTTCTCCTTTTGTAGTGATTCAGCATGAGCGCTTAAAGCTCCAAAACTAGAAAAGACAAGCGCCATGCTTAATAGTGTAGATGTAGTTTTTTTCATTGATACTCCCCCCTAATAAAAAGTTCCAATATTCAGAAATAAAATCTTACATTTTAGTTATAACTTATAAATATAAATGTTGGCTAAACTATACTTTCGACATAATTCATACCAATCCTCTATGAATTGAAAATTTCTTGGGAAATTTTTTCTGATTATGTCGAATCGATATTTTTCACATATTGTAGGAAGAAAGTGAGGAATGCTATGAGGGAAATGGAGTGATGGTATGAAAAGGCTAATAGTAAGTGGTAGTGTAGTGTTGTTTATGTTTTTGTGTTCTATCACTATTACTAGCGCAGAAAATAATAGTGTGAAAGTTGCTTTTATTCGTCATCATAACCTTTGGATTAAAGTTGAGGGGAAAGAAAAACAACTTACAAAAGGAGAGAACATAACAGGGCCAAAGTGGTCACATGATGGAGAATGGCTGGCATATGTAAAAGGGAAGAAACAAAATATTCTTGAGTTATATCGGCTGAAAGATGGAAAGAAAGTTACGCCGTTTCACTCAGAAGCATCGAATTATCAATGGTCACCAACAGAAAATATAATTGCATTTATATTTACAGGTACATTAAATACATTTGATGTAGAAAAAAAGAATGCAGATTTTGAAAATGTATCGGCTGGTGTAGGGGATTATGAATGGTACCCCGATGGAAAGAACTTTCTTGTATCCTCTGAAGCGCACTTACTTCCAACAGGATGGACAGGGGCTCAGCTATATGAAGTGCAAAAAGATGCACATATGAATCCTCACAAAATGAAGCATTTGTATGCATTGCCAAATGAACATGATGATTTCCTAGCGCTAGTAGCAAGTGGCTTTAAGTGGTCACCAGATCAAAAGTGGATTTCATTTTTAGCAGTACCGACAGCTTCATGGTCAGCTGATAGTAATACGCTTTGCTTAGTTCGTGCAGATGGCAGTCGGTTTGAAAAAGTAGATCAAATGTTACTAAACGCACAATGGTTTCAATGGGCACCATCAAAAAATATATTAGCTTATATTGAAGGGAGCGGAAGAGTTGCATTAGAAAATAAGCATTTAAAAGTAAAGGAATTGCCAGCACTTCAGCAGAACATATTTACGCCGAAAGGATATGTTGATTGGGATTTTGTATGGAAGAACGATAGAGTAATTATCGTTTCACGAGCAAAGGAGGCAGGGATAGAAACTCCACCAGAAAAAAGGCCACTACCATCTTTGTATGAGGTCGATAGTACAAGTAATGCACAGCATCAAATCACAAAGAAAAAGAACAGGCAAGGGGATTACCACCCGATCTTCATGAAGAAGAGTAATCAATTAATTTGGATACGTTCAGACCGTAAGAAAGCGGATGTATGGCTTGCTCATAAAGATGGGAAACAGGAAAAGAAGTGGATTGAAAATATAGATGTACCAGCGTGGTATTATGAGAAATGGAATTGGGAAAATGTCATCTCGGTGAAATAACAATAAAAAACTGCCTAAAAGATCATTTTAGGCAGTTTTTTATTGTTATTTATGCGTTTTATTTGGCTTTTTTTTCGCTGGGTTTCCGTTCCCTTGGCGCTTTCTATTTTGTTCATCTTTTGCTTGTTTTTCATGTAGTGTATCTAAAAATTCATTCGAGTTACTCATTTTTCTATCGCTCCTTTCATTTCGTCCTAATTACTATAACCATTTAGGAGGATAATCATGAGTTAGAAGTTAGGCACTTAATTTTCTTCGATAATGTAAGTAAAATATTCCATACATAACAAATAGCATGAGTAAAACTTGTAACTCTACATTTTCCTTTAAAATAGCTGCGATAGGGTCTGGTAAGTACGGTGATTTATCGTTTGTGCTTAAACCTAACCATTTATTTAAGAGGTTAATGGTACAAAACATAAAAACACCGGACCAGCTTGCCGTAATTGCTTTTTGTTTAATTTTTGTTTCACGTTCATCATCTGTAATCCAGGGATTAGCAGTTTGATCACTACTAAAGAAGCCGTTTATATATCCCCATACAATCATTCCAATAAAGACAATTATCCATTTCATATATGTAATTCTCCTTTCGGTGTAAAAAGTATTTTACATGTAATATTGTAATATTTTACAAAGATTGGTGTCAAATGTTTTTTACATATCGGTTTTTATACAGCAGGAATAAAGAATGCAATAGGGAAGAAATATGTGTGAGGATTTTATAGTAAGAGGAGGCTGAATATGAAAATCGTTTTTGTTCGGCATGGTGAAGGTGAACATACAACGGATTTACCAGAAATTCGTTTTAACTAGATCAGATTTTTTGAAAGAAACGGGCATATATGAAATGGATTTATCCCATAAAATTCTGATTGATAAGGGCTGATTATAGGATGGGGGTTGTATGTTGAATATTGCATTAGTAGTTGGTTTTAATTCGGATTTAGAGGCGCAATCAATCCGAGCATCTCTTGAATATTTTGGTGCAAGGGTTGTGACATATTGGATTGGTAGACCGAAAGATTTTGTGGAAGTTCTTTCTGGAAAGAACTTATTTAACAATATTAATTATATTATTTTTTGCTTTCATGGTGAAGAAGGGAAGTTTGTCATGGAAGAGTTAGGCGAAGAAGTATATGAACAAGATGAACCGAGAGGGTATTTTGGTACAGAAGAAATTTATAAATATGCAAAATTGCATAATACACATATTGTAAATAGCGGGTGTACGTTAGGGGAGCAAAATCTAGCAAAATCTTTTTTACATAGTGGTGCGAAATCATATATTGGATCGATTGATTATGTAGATGGAAATGCAGCACTTATGTTTACTATACGCTTATTTTATGGGGTTATTAACCATGGGAAAACGTTAGAAGAAGCGTTTCAAGAAGCGAGTTTAATTGATGAGGAGACACATACATTTCGATTCTATAATTAGTGTGAAACACGTTTATTCTATATTCGAATAAACGTGTTTCACATTTAACTCACATTTTTTTTACATTTTTTTCAATGAAAATGGTTATCACTTGTGGTATGATATGTTCAAGTTTTTACAGGTAATAAAAGTTACTATATAAACGTTAGTTTTTAATGTTTCATACGCATGTCACAGATTATTCATAATTAACGTTTGAAAAATAAGTAACTAATGTTATTATATTATCTGTAACTAACTTAATTACAACTTTAGGAGGAAGATATGGTTATTCAATTTTTAAGAGAAAACAAAGCAGTTTCTTTTGCATTAGCAGTAATTCGAGTATATCTTGGTTACACATGGTTAATGGCTGGAATCGGTAAACTACAAGGAAAAGGATTCGATGCAACAGGTTATTTGCAAGGGGCAATTGAAAAATCTAAAGGTGCACAACCGGCTGTTCAATCTTGGTGGGCATCATTCTTACAAGAATTTGCAATTCCAAATGTAGATTTGTTTAATACACTTGTAACATGGGGAGAAATTTTAGTCGGAATTGGTTTAATTGTAGGCTGTTTAACAAAAACAGCGGTCTTTTTTTGTCTTGTAATGAACTTTTCCTATATGTTTAGTGGGTCAATTGGTGTGAACCCTGAGATGGTTATCTTATCTATGTTTGTTCTTGTTTCCGGTATGAACGCTGGGAAATTTGGAATGGATGGCTTCGTTATCCCGAAAGTATTAGGATCAAAAACTCCAAAACGCCAAAAGCAAGCTGCTTAATATATGAAAACGGGTATCTCATTTTGAGATACCCGTTTATGTTATTTTTCAACTTTAATCGGATTGTTCTTAAAGAAATCTTTTACATACCCGACAAATTCTTGTGGTTCTTGGCGAAATGGTGCATGATAACCTTTTTCAATAATATGTAAAGTGCTATTTTTTAAGAATTGATGATACGTTTCTCCTTCTTTCCAGGAAACGCTACTATCATTTCTGCCCCATATAATTAAAGTTGGCTGTTTTATTTCATTTGCATTAATTTTAAGACGTCTAGGCCATAATTTCATTTTATTATAATGCTCTTCATCATTACGTTTGAATTTCACTTTGCTTTCATCATAATCTGTAATAGAAGAAACGGCATTTAAATCAGTCGACAATTGTGGTTTTGGTGAGCCTTGTTTATTAACGAATGTATGAGGGCCACCTGTAGCATCAGTTAAAATAAGGTGAGTAACTGCTTCAGGATATAAATATGTTAAATTTAGAGAAATTTCTCCCCCCATGGAATGCCCCAGTATTGCGAATGAATCATACCCTAGTTTTTTCATTAATTTATAATACAAATTTGCATGAGTTGGAAAAGAATAATAAAAATCCATTGGCTTAGATGAGCGCCCGAATCCTAAAGCATCTACAGAAATAATTGTATGATCTTTTGCTAAATCGGAGTAAATCTTTTGAAAACCATCTGATGACCCTCCAAAGCCATGAATCATAAGTAAAGGTGGTTTTTCATTACCAATCTTTTTAAAGTAAATGGTTTGACCATCTATTTCTACCATTTTTTCCTCGGTAGCTAGTTTCGCTGTAATTGTATTTTTAACTTGTTTTACTTGTTCTACTGGCTTTTCTGCTGCACTACATCCTACTAATAGTGTAAGAGTAAGACAACCTACCATAAAATAGCTAAATCGCTTCAATTAGGTGTCTCCTTTCTAACATAACGCTGTATCTATCATAGCAAATAGCATATTACGATTTCCAGGAAGTTGGCTACCATTTTTTATCATAAGAGGTGAAAGGAGCGTTTCTTGGAAATTTTCTGTTTGAAGAAATTGACGAAATGTAAATTGTGAGTGTGGAACATCAATTCGTACTATACCATTCCAACATTCACATATCTTTTTTAATAATTGGATAGCATCTTCTTCTTGCTTGGCGATAAGTGGATTGATACATAATATATTGCCCTTTTGTATGCATAATGAAAAAGCTTCTATACAGTTATTTCTTTCAATTTTAAAAGAGTGTACGGCCCTTGGTAATAGCAAAGAGTAAAGTAGAGAACGATTCATACCAGTTGCAATTTGATCCAGAGAAGTAACAGATATAAGGTCTTCTTCTTGTACTTGTTGTAAGTGAGAAGGGTACGTCTTAATAGTTTGCTTTTCAAAACGATGAATCGTTGTTGCTGTTTGAAATCCGCATGATGTGTATAGAGGTTCGCCAGCTTTTGTCGCAATAAGTGCAATGGGTTGTTTTGGATGAATTTGTTCCAAGCAATGATTTAGCAACATGCGCCCTATTCCGCGTCCTTGAAAATTAGGGTGAACGATTAACATACCAATGGAAGCGAAGTTACTTGTAAAGGGAAATACTCCTCCAGTCGCAATGAGTTTGTTTTCATGAATGTAACCTACAAGTGTGCCGATAGAAAGATACATTTCGAATTGTTTTTTCATAAAAATTTCATCGTGTAACCATCCAACAGATTTGCAAAGATCAAGTAATTCAAAAATAAAAGATTCATTTAGCTTTACTATTTTCATAAAGGCTCACCGCATTTCTATTTATTTTCATAAACATAGAGTCAAAATGTAAAAAAAGAGATTTACGTTAAATGAAATCCAACTTGTTTATATTTAAATTGTAAAGGGCGGAATGATTGATACAAAAAGACAAACTTATACAAATTATAACTGATATTTACATAAGTTAACAAAAAATTTACATACAGCTAATTTTCTCTTAATAGTCTTCCATTAAATTTGATAGTGGGAAATGAATAACCTAATTAGGGGGACAAGACAGTGAAAAAGTTTGTGAAAAAAGCATGGCCATTTGCAGTTGTGGCATCATTAGCAGTTACTTCGGTAGCAACATGGAATTTTACTCGTTCTAGTGAGGTTAATGCAGATGAGAACGGAAGCAATGCAAAGATTAAAAATGTTATCGTATTAATTGGGGATGGTATGGGCCCTTCATATATGACGGCTCACCGTTATATGAAAGATAATCCAAAAACCTTTGAAATGGAATCTACAGAATTTGATAAGCATCTTGTAGGAACACAAAAAACATACCCAGAAGATGAACATGAAAATATTACAGACTCTGCATCGGCAGCAACAGCTATGTCAGCAGGAATTAAAACATATAATGCTGCAATTGCAGTTGATAATGATAAAGCGGAAGTGAAAACAGTTCTTGAGCAAGCGAAAGAAAAAGGGAAATCAACGGGACTCGTTGCAACTTCTGAAATTACACATGCAACACCAGCTGCTTTCGGTGCGCATGACATTAGCCGTAAAAATATGGACGCAATTGCAAATGATTATTTTGATGAGAAAATTAAAGGGAAGCATAAGGTAGATGTTATGCTTGGCGGCGGCGTAAAGAACTTTGTTAGAAAAGATCGTAATCTTACAGAAGAGTTTAAGAAATCTGGTTATAGCTATGTAACGGATCGAGATCAATTGTTAAATGATAAAAATGATCAAATTCTTGGTTTATTTGCACCAGGTGGATTAGATAAAATGATTGACCGCAATGAGAAAACACCTTCATTAGAAGAAATGACTAATGCAGCAATTGAGCGTTTGAACAAAAATAAAAATGGTTTCTTCTTAATGGTGGAAGGAAGTCAAATCGACTGGTCTGGACATGATAATGATATTGTTGGTGCAATGAGTGAAATGGAAGACTTCGAAAAAGCTTTCAAAGCAGCGATTGAGTTTGCGAAAAAAGATAAAAATACGTTAGTTGTTGCAACGGCAGATCACGCTACGGGTGGCTTATCTTTAGGTGCCAATGGCGAGTATAACTTTAAAGTAGATCCAATTAAAGCTGCAAAACGCACACCAGACTTTATGGCAAATGAGATTGCAAAAGGTGCAAATGTAGAAGAAACATTGAAAAAGTATATTGATTTACAATTAACTCCAGAAGAAATTCAAGCTGTAAATGATATAGCTCCGTCAAAAGATGTAACAAAGATTGATAATGCAATTGAAGATATTTTCAATAAGCGCTCGGTTACAGGCTGGACAACAGGTGGACATACAGGGGAAGATGTGAACGTGTATGCATTTGGTCCAGGTAAATACTTGTTCTCTGGCGTTCAAGAGAATACAAATATAGCGAAACGTGTCTTTGATATTGTTGGCGGTGGTGATCCGAATAAAGGAAGACGCTAATTAAGAGCGAAAGTGAGGCGAACTGCCTCGCTTTTCTTTTTAGGAGTTGGAAATATGAAAAAAATATTTGCGAAATTAAGATTCCTTCTAGCATTTGTAGTATTACTAGTTGGATGTCAACAAGAAGAGAATAATGTAGCACAAAAATCTACTACTAAAAAAACTGAGGAAAAGGTACAAATAACAAAAGAAGAAGAGAAATCTATTCAAGATGTTATTCATACATTTGTGCGAACGACCAATGAAAAAAATCTTGCAGAACATATGGAGTTATTTTCAAAGAAGATGCCTAGTGCTGAGGACTTAAAAACACAAAAAGAAGCCGCATTTCAAAAGGGAAATAAGAAAATTGAATTGGAACATATAGATATGAAAGTTAGTAAAGTAGGGTATGTTATTGTTGAAACGAAAGAAAAGGAAGTAGACGACAGTATTACTCTTCAAAAGAAAGTACAGTATGCCCTTGGAAAAGAAGAGGGTAAATGGAAGATTGAAGAGGTTCGAACAATAGAGAAAAAATAACGTGAAACTTTAATAAGTGTGGAGTCGTACTTCCAAAAAATGATATAAAAAAGGTTCTCATTGGCGAGAACCTTTTTTTATAGTGGTAGCATAATTTGATTTGAACATGCCTCAATATCATCAATATCTTGACGAATTGTGGCCATTTTATTATCCAGATCTTCAGCTTTCATTGCTGCATCATGTAGTTCATCTTTTAAATACTCCGGTATTTTTCCTTCATATTTATAATAAAGTTTGTGTTCTAAACTTGCCCAAAAGTCCATTGCCAGTGTACGTAACTGAATTTCTGCAAATACATCTTTTGTACCAGAATTTAGTGACAAAGGGTATTTAATGATCATGTGTAAACTTTTATATCCGTTTCGTTTTGGGTTAGCGATATAATCTTTTACTTCTATGACTTCCATATCTTCGCGTTTTTGAATGACTTCTTTCAAATGATAGATATCTTCTACGAAGCAACATGTAATACGAATACCAATAATATCTTGTAAATGTGTTTGAGCATTTTCAACTGTTGGTAATAAGCTTTTGCGCTCTAGTTTTTTAATAATACTTTCAGGTTGTTTTAGTCTTGTTTTTATATGTTCAAACGGGTTGTAATCCTCTAGAAATTGAGCTTCCCGGTTCATAATTTCAAATTTAGTTTTTAACTCTTCTAAAGCAAATGTATATGGTAATACAAAAGCTTTCCAGTAGTTAACTG
>NZ_JBNLYE010000026.1:0-31857 GCF_050172095.1 Bacillus sp. GMs2/2 | reverse complement strand
CATGTAGTAAAATATAACTTAATTCATATAAGGGAGTTTACATATGTTCAGTGTTATTTGGATGCTTTTCACGCCACTTCTCTTACTATGTGGGATTGCTGGTGGTATTTTTTTAATAGTAACAGGAATTAAATATCGGAAATTACTAGTTGGTTTAATGGGGCTACTTAGCCTATCCTTTGTCACACTACCTTTTGTTTTTTTAAGTATAGGAATTAATATGGATACAATCTTCCCCATTCCAACTGCTCTTTACTGGACCCTATTTTCTTTAACTGGATTATTAGCAGGGATAAGTGGATTCCAAGCAAAAATTAAAAGTATACGTAATATGGGATTCATTATTTTTATCGCTGGTATATTAGGAGTTATCTTCTGGGTACTCATGTCTGTAGGTGATTGATTCTATATATAACTTTTTTCGAAACCCACAAATCGGAGGTAATACAGAAGTGTTCGGAATATTAATTTGGATGATTTTAGCTTTTACTTTAATGTTATGCGAATTCATCGTCGGTATTTTTTTAATTATTGCTGGTATGAAATGTCGTAAATCATTTACTATTATAGCTGGTTTAATTAGCATATCTCTTATCGTTGTTCCTATCATTTGTATAGGTTATGGAATAGATTTAGAGGGGATGATTCCAATTTCAGGAACTTTATATTGGGGTCTCTTCTCTTTAGCTGGACTATTAGCTATTATAAGCGGCAGACAAATATCAAGTATTCGTGCTATGGGAACAATTTTGTTTATAACAGGGCTGTGCTCCGTAGCTGGTTACCAGCTTTTATATTTAACTGCATAAAGAACACAAAAAAGCAGGGAATTTAATTCCCTGCTTTTCTATTTGGTTTATTGCCTGATGGTAAGAAGAACGATAACACCCAAGCGATACCTGCTAGTATCGTTGCGATTAAGAAGGCATCGTTAATACCGTTAATTGCAGATAGCTTTGAAATTTGTCCATATAATAGTTGTGTGCTCATCGCGTCTCCTGCTTGAGCTGATCCAGCTAAGGCCGCTAAACTTTGCCCCATGCCGTGTATTTTATCAACTAAAATTGGGTTTGATGTTGTTAACATGTTGCCGTAATCTGCTACGTGAGCAGTCGTTTGTTGCGTCATAAGTGTAATTAAAATCGCTGTTCCGATTGAACCCGCTACTTGTCTTGACGTATTTTGCGTTGCTGTACCGTGAGAAATTAATTTCATCGGCAGCGCGTTCATACCAGCCGTCATAATTGGCATCATAATGAATGACATACCAATTGAACGTATAATATAATCCGTCATAATAACGCTATACGGTGTATCCATCGATAATTTTGTAAATTCATATGTCGCATACGTCGTAATTGCCAATCCAATTATCGCTAATGGACGAATGCCATATTTATCGAATAATTTACCCGCTACTGGTCCCATGATCCCCATAATTAATGATCCTGGAAGAAGTAGTAAACCAGATTCAATTGGCGTAAAGCCACGAATGTTTTGCAGATATACTGGAAGCAATAACATACCTCCGAATAATGCCATCGTAACGATTGCGTTAATTACTAAAGTGAAAGTAAATACTGGATATTTAAATACTTGTAAATCAAGCATTTTATTGTCCGTTGTTAACTCTCTCCAAATAAATAACGCTAAACCAATTACACCAATGATAAGTGAAATAACAACTTCTGCACTAGTCCAACTATTATTTCCAGCTTCACTAAATCCGTACAATAAGCTTCCTAGTCCAATACTTGAACTAACCACACCGAATATATCTAATTTCGTTTTAGACACTGGCTGAGCTAGTGTAAAGAATTTTAAAGATAGGAACGTAATAATTAAACCGATAATAAACATCGCATAGAACATTAAGTTCCAGCTGTAATTTTCAATTACCCAACCTGTTACAGTTGGTCCGATAGCTGGAGCTAAAATCATCGCTACACCTAGTAATCCCATCGCCGCTCCGCGTTTATGAGGCGGGAATAACGTCATGAAGATATTCATACCAACCGGCATTAAAATACCCGCACCAACCGCTTGAATTACACGGCCCGTCATCATCATTGTAAAGTTTCCTGAAGTAGCACAAATGATAGATCCTACCGTAAAGAATAACATTGCTGCTACGAATAATTTACGATACGTAAATCGTGAAACTAAAAATGCACTAATCGGTACTAAAATACCATTTACAAGCATGAAGCCTGTAATTAACCATTGTGCTGTTGAAGTTGATACGTTAAATTCATTCATTAACGGAGGTAATGCAACGTTAATAATTGTTTGGTTTAAAATAGAAACGAACATGCCGAGAATTAATACAGCTACAACTGCTTTTACGTTCACATTCTCTACAGGCGTAGACATTTGTTTTTTCGGCACTTCTTTTTCTTGTTTTACTTCTTCTTGCTTTCCTGTTTCTAACTCAACTACATTAGAAATTTCCGATTCTTGCTTTCGTTCAATTTCTTTCTCTTCTGTTTCAACTTTACTTATTTCTATTTTACTTACGGCTGGGACTTGTTCTTCTCCCATTTTCGTTTTTTTCTTTCGCAAAAGACGATTTACAAGGAAGAAGACGATTATACAAAATAGTGCATATCCTGCAATTACAATTGAGGACATCTCATCTCCCCCTTACTTATGAATACGAACTGTCACATTCATGCCAGGAACAATATTTACTGATTTGCTATGATCTAAAGAAATTTTAACTGGTACTACTTGTGTTACTTTCGTATAGTTCGCTGTTGCGTTGCTTGATGGCAACATAGAGAATGTATTCGCTGTTGTTAAGCCAACTTGTTCTACTTTTCCTGTTAACGTTGTATCTGGGTATGCATCTACATACACATCTACATCTTGACCTTTTTGAACATCATCAACATCTGTTTCTTCAATGTTTGCTGTTACCCATAAATTGTTCATATCGAATGCGTAAGCAATCGGGCTACCAGCTCCAACGAAAGCATTTGTTGTTGCGTTTGATTGTACAACCGTTGCATTTTGCGGAATTGTTACATCTACTGTTTGTTCTCCATTAGCTGCCGCTACAGTAACAGTACCTAGTTTATCGTTCTCATTATAATTTTTTCCTACTTCAGCTTTCCAGTCAGTTAGTTTACCTGCTACTGGTGAAGCAACCGGAATTACCTTCCCATCAATCTTTGCATTGTCTGTTTTTAAGTAATTTTCCGTTTGGTTGTAATAGTAATAACCGCCAATACCGCCGCCAACTAGTACAATTAATGTGATAATGTTGATAATTACCATTCTTCGAAACTGATTCATTGCATTCCTCTCCTTATATCGCATATAATTTTTTTCTAAACTATTTATGTCCTTATTGTTTAGATTGTTTAATTGTTAATTATATTAACCTTTTAACAAAAAAATCACACCATCTGCAGCGTAAATCGAAATTTATCTACCTGCGAGCGGTGCTGATTTCTGAAGGACTATCGTTTATAATTATAAATAATTATTTTGAATCTACAACCGACAATTTACGTATGAAATGTCGCTTAAACAACAATATAATACCAATATGTTGTTTAAGTATAGAAAATTAAACGAGGAGAAGAAAAATGTCTATTAAAAATACAAATGATCCACGTGTAAAGCGAACGAGACAACTCATTCAGGATGCTTTTGTCGCTTTAGTAGGCGAAAAAGGCTTTGAAAATGTAACTGTGCAACATATCGCAGAACGCGCTCCTGTAAATCGCGCTACATTTTATAGCCATTACCATGATAAATATGACCTATTAGACAAAAGTATTGAAGAAATGTTAGAGAAGCTAGCAGAAGTAATTAAACCGAAAAATAGAAATAAAGAAGATTTTCAACTTACATTTGATTCACCTCACCCTACATTTTTGGCTTTATTCGAACATATCGCAGAAAATGTAAACTTTTATAACGTTATGCTTGGGGATAAAGCTGCCGGAAACTACTCTTATAAAATGATGAAAACAATACAAGTGCATTTAACATTAAGCTTGTCTATTTCACAACCAGATGATGAAGATCTTATGGTTCCTCGTGATATTTTGATTAGTTATGTTACAGGGGCTCACATCGGAATGATTATGTCATGGTTAAAAAGAGGAATGATATATACTCCGCATTTTATGGCGATGCAATTAACTCGTTTAATTATTTTAGGCGCTCATACTGCAGCAGGATTAGAACGGCCTTTTTAAAACATAAAAAAGCGAAGGAGAATCTCCTTCGCTTTTTCTATTAATTAAATGTAATGTTATGTACAGCCTCTTTATCAAGACGTTTAATAACTTCTACAATTAACTTCACTGCATTTTCATAATCATCACGGTGTAACATTGCCGCATGAGAATGGATATAGCGCGTTGCAATTGTAATTGCCATAGAAGGAATACCATTTACAGCAATGTGAATCGCACCCGCATCCGTTCCTCCGCCCGCTACTGAATCATATTGATACGGGATTTGTAATTCATCAGCAACATCAACTACGAAATCACGTAAACCTGTATGTCCAATAACAGAAGCATCATATAAAATAATTTGTGGTCCATCGCCCATTTTACTTTGCGCTTCTTTTGACGTTACACCCGGTGTATCTCCAGCGATACCAACATCTACTGCGAACGCGATATCTGGTTTAATATAATTCGCAGATGTTTTTGCCCCACGAAGACCAACTTCTTCTTGTACAGTTCCAACGCCGTATACAACGTTTGGATGCTTTTCACCTTTTAATTGTTTTAATACGTCAATTGCAATTGCACAACCAATTCGGTTATCCCATGCTTTTGCAAGTAACATTTTTTCATTCTTCATCACTTGGAATTCAAAGTAAGGTACAACTTGATCTCCTGGTCGTACGCCCCACTCCATTGCTTCTTCTTGGCTAGAAGCACCGATATCGATGAACATGTCTTTAATTTCAACTGGCTTTTTACGAGCTTCTGGAGGTAAAATGTGCGGTGGTTTTGAACCAATTACACCTGTTACATCTCCTTTACGCGTTACAATCGTCACGCGTTGCGCAAGCATAACTTGTGACCACCAGCCACCAACCGTTTGGAAGCGAAGGAAACCTTTGTCATCGATTTGTGTAATCATAAATCCAACTTCATCCAAATGACCTGCAACCATAATTTTTGGGCCGTTTTCTTCCCCTACTTTTTTTGCAACTAAACTCCCTAAATTATCAGTAGAAAGTTCGTCCGCAAACGGCTCGATATATTTCTTCATTACTTCACGTGGTTCACGTTCGTTACCAGCAATACCACGTGCGTCCGTTAATTCTTTTAGCATTGTCAATGTCGCGTCTAATTTTGTCATTGCCAACACCCTCCTTTTTCTTCAGTCAATTCATTATACAATAATTAAATTGAAATATTCAAAAATTAAATTAGTATCCTTGTGTTTGACGCTGATGATTTACTTCATTTTTATCTAAATATGCTTTTTCAATCTCTTCTTGCTCAAATTCAAGTGCTTGTCCAAGTCGAAGATAGCTCGTAAATAATTCAATATAGTTTGTAATAGATGGTTGATCTGTAAAACGAATTACTTTCGCATATGTGTCTAAGAAAATTTCCACTTGTGTTTTATTGGTTTGTGCACATTTATAGAATAGGAAGTTTTTATCAATACCTAAATCAATTCCGATTGATAAAATAAAATGCAAACCATCTACGTATTCTTCTAATATTACTTCACGTTCCGATGCTGGTTTGTTGCTCCAATATTTAAAACAACGTGTTTCATTTGCAAGTTCTCCAATTTCTACAAGAAGAGCTAACATTTTTTCTTTTAACAATTTTTTCGGTTGTAAGTCATGTTCTTTTGCAATACGGTCATCTAATTCTTTTTGTAATTTAAATAGTTGTAGTAAGTCCATTCTATTGTCCTCCTCCAACATCGCATTTTACGCAACAATGTTGTTTCATCTCAAAGTTCATTATTATGTTTCAGTTCTTATGAATAAGTCAGCTATCTAACTCTTTATAAAATAGCTTGTCCTTAATTTACAAATACGTTTCAGTCATCGCTCTTAAATTGTTCATCTGATGAAAGTTCCATATCATCTTTCCATTATAGCAGTGTCGTTTCGGCTAGGAAAGATACTCTTCTTTCCAAACGAGCAGAATTGAAAAAAGCCAGGAGTATTCTCCTGACTTCATATGTATATTCTTCTATACTGCTATAACTTTTATATTGATTTTGTCATATTGATAACGACATAGTCGTTAATCTTTAGAATTTCTTTCACTTCTAACTTCTATTTGAATACAAATAAAAAACCTTAGAAGAAAATTCTTCTAAGGTTTCAACTAATTAATTAGTTAATGTTGTTTTTTGCAACTGTTGCTAATTCAGCGAAAGCTTTTTCGTCATGAACAGCTAAGTCAGCAAGCATCTTGCGGTTAACTTCGATGCCAGCATTTTTAAGACCGTGCATTAAGCGGCTGTAAGAAAGACCATTCATACGAGCTGCTGCGTTGATACGTGTAATCCATAATTTACGGAAGTCACGTTTCTTTTGACGGCGGTCACGGAATGCATACATTAGAGATTTCATAACCTGTTGGTTAGCAACCTTGAATAATGTATTTTTTGAACCGTAGTAACCTTTTGCTAATTTAATTACTTTTTTACGACGTTGACGAGTAACTGTACCACCTTTTACTCTTGGCATAATATTACCTCCTAATTGTTCTATATATCAGCCGAACTTATTTTAAGTTGTCAAGCATTTGACGAATGCGTTTGAAGTCACCAGCGCTTACTACACCAGCTTTACGTAGTTTACGTTTAGCTTTTGTAGATTTGTTAGCGAATAAATGGCTTGTGTAAGCGTGAGAACGTTTCAGTTTACCTGATCCAGTCTTTTTGAAACGCTTTGCAGCGCCGCGATGAGTTTTTTGTTTAGGCATAGGTATTTCCTCCTCTATCTATTACTTATCGTTTTTCGGTGCTAAAACTAAGAACATACTGCGTCCTTCCATTTTAGGCTTAGATTCAACTGTACTAACTTCAGCACAAGCTTCTGAGAAGCGATCTAAAACACGTTGACCGATTTCTTTATGAGTAATGGCACGTCCTTTAAAGCGAATTGACGCTTTAACCTTGTCGCCTTTCTCTAAAAACTTGATAGCATTACGAAGTTTTGTGTTAAAGTCGTGTTCATCAATTGTTGGACTTAAACGAACTTCTTTCATGCTAATTACTTTTTGATTTTTGCGCTGCTCTTTTTCTTTCTTCTGTTGCTCAAAGCGGAATTTACCGTAGTCCATAATGCGGCATACTGGCGGTTTCGCATTTGGAGCAACTAATACTAAATCAAGATTAAGATTTGCAGCTAAGTCTAAAGCGTCATTACGAGACTTGATTCCAAGTTGATCGCCATTTGCGCCAACTAAACGTACTTCACGTGCACGAATTTGCTCGTTAATCATCATATCCTTGCTAATAGTAAGCCACCTCCAAGGTTTTCTCAGAATATATTTTGTAGTCATAGAACCCGAACAAAAAAAGTGCGGGCATACGACACCCACACTTGTAAAATCTTAAGTAAGAAATACATTTACCTGTTAACTGCGAATGCGTCCATCAGGTGAGAAGCGGGTGCTTCTACTTGTTCCACAAAACAATATTCTATTATCCTTGATGAGTTTATCATAGGACATGACGTCTGTCAAGAAGACGCGATGTGTTTTACTAACAACAAGAAATATTGTAACAAACAACTAACATACTTGCAATACTTTTTTATGATAAGTGTCACATGGTTATTTTTTCTAATTTCTCTCGAGTATATTACATAAAAAAGCCGCGGTATACCGCGGCTTTTTCTTATCGTTTTCCTTCTACTTTAATCATGTCAACAAAAGCATCTAATGCGATTGTTTCTGATTTTTGTTCACCATATTTACGTACGTTTACGCCGTTTTCAGTCACTTCATTGTCACCTACTACAAGCATGTACGGAATTTTTTGCATTTGTGCTTCACGGATTTTGTAACCTATCTTCTCTTCACGAGTGTCTAATTCAACACGGATACCAGCACGACGCAATTCGTCTTGTACTTTTTTCGCATAGTCTAAATGTACTTGCGGAGAAACTGGAATTACTTGTACTTGAACTGGAGCTAACCATGTTGGGAATGCACCTTTGTATTCTTCAATTAAGAAGGCTACAAAACGTTCCATAGTTGATACAACACCACGGTGAATTACAACTGGACGATGTTGTTTACCGTCTTCACCAACGTATGATAATTCAAAGCGTTCTGGAAGTAAGAAGTCTAATTGTACAGTTGAAAGTGTTTCGTCTTTTCCAAGAGCAGTACGAACTTGAACATCAAGTTTTGGACCGTAGAATGCCGCTTCACCTTCAGCTTCATAGTAATCAAGACCCATTTCATCCATAGCTTCTTTTAACATACCTTGTGCTTTTTCCCACATCTCATCATCCGCATAATACTTTTTAGTATCTGCTGGGTCGCGGTAAGATAGACGGAATGAGTAGTTCTCTAAACCGAAATCTTTGTACACTTCTAGAGTTAAGTTTACAACACGTTTTAACTCTTCTTTAATTTGATCTGGACGAACGAAAATGTGCGCATCGTTTAAAGTCATTCCGCGTACACGTTGTAATCCAGATAACGCACCTGACATTTCATAACGGTGCATTGTTCCAAGTTCTGCAATACGGATTGGTAATTCACGGTAGCTGTGAATATCATTTTTATAAACCATCATATGATGAGGACAGTTCATTGGACGAAGAACTAATTCTTCGTTATCCATTTCCATTGATGGGAACATGCCATCACGGTAGTGGTTCCAGTGACCAGAAGTTTCATAAAGCTCTCTGCTCCCTAGTACTGGAGTATATACGTGATCATAGCCTAAGCTTGCTTCTTTATCAACGATGTAACGCTCGATAATGCGGCGGATTGTTGCACCTTTTGGTAACCAAAGTGGTAAACCTTGTCCTACTTTTTGGCTATTAGTAAATAGTTTTAATTCTTTACCTAATTTACGGTGATCGCGCTCTTTCGCTTCTTCAAGCATGCGTAAGTGCTCATCTAATTCTGCTTTCTTAACGAATGCAGTACCGTAAATACGTTGTAGCATTTTATTATTGCTATCGCCGCGCCAGTAAGCACCTGCAACGCTTAATAATTTAAACACTTTAATTTTCCCTGTAGATGGAAGGTGAACACCACGACAAAGGTCGAAAAATTCGCCTTGCTCATAGATTGAAATAACTGCATCTTCTGGAAGATCGTTAATTAAATCTAATTTTAACTCATCGCCGATTTCTTCAAAGCGACGAATTGCTTCTGCACGTGGTACTTCATGACGAACGATTTCTAAGTTCTCGTTCACGATTTTTTGCATTTCTTTTTCGATTTTCTTGAAGTCTTCAACTGTAATTGCTTCTTCCATATCAATATCGTAGTAGAAGCCATTTTCAATTACTGGACCAATGCCAAGCTCAACCTTAACATCTTTATATAAACGTTTTAACGCTTGTGCTAAAAGGTGGGCTGTTGAATGGCGTAAAATATATAGGCCATCTTCAGAATCTAATGTAATGATAGAAACTGCACCATCTTCTTCGATTGGTGTAACAAGATCGATCATCTCATCGTTTAATTTTCCAGCTACAGCTTTTTTCTTTAAGCCTGGGCTAATAGAAGCTGCGATTTCTTCAGTTGTTACGCCTTTTGGAAACTCCTTCACAGCTCCATCAGGGAAAGTAATTTTAACTACATCTGCCATCACTGGTCACTCCTCTTTTTCTCAAAATAAAAAACACTCATCCCGTAAAAAGGGACGAGTGTTGAATTCGTGGTTCCACCCTTGTTCCAATTAACATAATTGTTAATTGCTCAAGTTCAACATAACGGTGTTGTCCGTTAGCAATTACTAGAAAAACCGTTCACTGCTAAAGTTTAGAGGTGGTAAGTAATAATCCCGTACTAGGAAGCTCACACCCTAAGGCTTCCCTCTCTGAAAATCGTAGAAAACTACTCATGTCCTCATCATGACATTTCAATATATTTCATTTATGTAGGTAATTATATGCTCAAAAACTTAGAAAATCAAGGGCGTTACCTTTATTTTTTAAATTTTTCACATTGCGCTCAAAATCATGTAATTCATGTAATTGGACCCGTTCTTGGAACACATTTCGCAAAGTAATAATCATATTATGGTCTTGTTCTTTCGTATATAAATAAATCTTTTTAGGCGAAATAGAAAGAAGCGGCGCAATTACTTTCGTATCAATATATACATCATTTTGCTTTAATAATTCCTCATCTATATATTGGACCAACTTCTCCTGTTTTAAACGTCTACCTTTATCATCATAAAAGATAAAGCTTTCATCAAAAATAAGATGCACGCAAGACAAACGTGATTTACGGCTACTTACTTGTTGCCGAAGCGTCTCAATGAACATTTGGTATTCTTGCTCCATCTTATATTCATCAATTGCCACTTCCGCAAGTTTAGCCACCATTTCCCTATATGTACGAAGACGAAAACGGATATATGATGAAAACGAGAATGAGAGCGGATCACAAAGCCAATTATTTAAAGAAGACTTAATATATGACTCAAATGCGTTACGCGTTAAATCCTGAGCTACACCTTTTCTTCTTCCCTTTAAAATCTCATGTGCCATGTGCAATATTTGATGACACTCTTCTTGTTCTTCATAAAAAAACTTTTCTTTTAAAATCTTATAAATCCACTCATTTTGTTTCACATTCACAATGAAATACACCATTACTGGCAATAAGATTTTTTCAATATAATTCGATTCACGTACTGGTATGTGAATCACCACTTTTTGTTCCTGTAAATACACACTCGTTTCCTTATATAACACTTCCGCTCTTTTCAGCAATTGTCTATATACGTGCATAGCATCATTTTTTTCTTCGAAGCAAATTTCAATCACTTTTGTCCCCCCTTTTATCCCCGCTCTAAAGGACTGTATCTATACGTTACAAATCCTATAAGAGTCCGTCCCACGTGAATTTCACTCTTAGTAGAATCACATTTCCTATCGTTAGAAAATCCACTCAATATGGCTTGCTAATTTTATATATATTAAGGGAGGGAGAAAAAAATGATACAAGCTACTATGAATTTTTATTGTATACTTTACTTATCAATAAAAAGGGGTATTTGAATGTTTGAATATAAATTCGTAAAAGTCGAATTACATTGGGGGTTCACTCGCTCAAAACCAGCTGAAGACTACCAAGAAATTATTCAAGAACATGCTAGAGATGGCTGGAGGTTCGTACAGATTGTTGCCCCTACGATTGGCAGTTCTGGACAACCTGAATATTTCGACCTCATATTTGAAAAGAAAATATCACTATAATACAAAAGAGCAAGCTTCTCAGCTTGCTCTTTTACTTATGACGACGGTTTTTCCCACCAATTGGAATTGGTTTCGCTAAATATTTAATTCGCTCCATAATACGTGCTGCCTTCATTTCTTCAGCCTCACCACGCTGCGTATACGTTAAATGGTGTTCCAGTTGTTTAAAATCAAAATTAGACGTAAAGAACGTCGGTAAGTTTTCTAACATACGGAATTGCAAGATTGCACCAAGCACATCGTCACGCACAAAGCTTGACATCGCTTCTGCCCCGATATCGTCTAACATTAAAACTTGTACGCGTTTAACCGCATCAATCTTTTCACCAATGGAATTATCTTGAATTGAACTTTTAATTTCACGTAAAAATTCCGGGAAGTATACGAGCATCGAACTTATTTTCTTTCGAGCAAGCTCGTTCGCTATTGCTCCTAAAAGGTACGTTTTTCCTACACCAAATTTACCGTACAAATATAAACCTTGTGCTTTTTTACCTGGTTCATATGTACTTAAAAATTCATTCGCTGCACCAATTGCATCGATACGTGCATTTAAATCAGAAGGGTCTAAGTTTTCCATAGTTGCCTGCAAAATATCCGTTGGCATATATACACTTTGAACGAGTTTTTCATATTTCTTTCTCTCGTCATGCGCTACTTTTCTAACGCAGCGATCGTATTGAATATCAATCATCTTCCCTTGAATAACAAGCTTTGGCTCATAACCTTGTAGCATATTTTTACATGAACCTAAATCCGGACAATCCACGCAACCTACACTTTGTCCAATATATTCATATAACTTCACAAGACTGCGCTCAATCATAGAAGTCGTTACTTCACCCTTATGCTCGTCTATAAATTCTTTCACACGCGGATGCGCCATTACTTCTGCCTTTAGTACTTCATATCTATTTTTAAAGTTTTCATTTTCCATTAATTTTGCAAATGAATTTTGAATATGCTCCATTTTCTCACCTCAAAGAGCGTTCATTCTCTTCTATTAATCACGCTTATATTTTTTTAACACTTCTTCTAGTCGTTTTCTTTCATCTTCTAGCGTACTTGCATCTTTTTCTACATTTATATCTTTCTTCTCTGTTTCTTTCTCTTGTTCTTTCGGCTCTTCTTCCTTAAGCCAATCTGGCACCATTTCTTTCCGCACCGTTTTCTTCGCCGTACGGCCTTTTTTCTTCGTCTCAGCCCACTCTTGATATTGACGGTTCTCTTCTTTCGCTAACGCCATCGCGTCCGCTACTGTACCGACCTTTTTACGTGCCCAATGCCCAGCAATCTTCTCGACATACGTTTTCGCAAGTTTCATATCTGAGCGTAGCATAACGTAATAAATAAGTACATTCACAACTCCTGGTGTCAATTTTTGATTAATCATGACATCTTCAACGATCTGCAAGTCCGCTTTCGTTGCCTCTGCACCACCAGAAATCTCTTTCAATAGTTGTTTTGGCGAGATTTCCTCTAGCTGCTTTATTAACATCTCCTCTTGCGATGAAGGCTCTTTCTCTTTCATCGTACGTGCAGCATGAGGCTGTACTCTTTCACTTAATACCGGTAATGCTTGACCATTTTCAAATTGATACCAATCGCGCGCTCCTTTTCTAAGCCTTTCCGTATCAATTGTTTGCATCTCTGTCACTGCACCAAGAACGATATTTTGCATCGATAACACATCTACACCATACACGTAAGCAAGTGTTATAACGCAGTCTCTCACTTGATCTGTAATCGCCTTTTTAGGAACAAGAGCGGACAATCCATCTACAAATAAAGAGAAATCAAAGAAATCATTCCAAACTTTCGGAGCGTCTCCCTTCTCGTTACTTGGCATAGTTGTCGTTTTTGGAATACGAAGGTCTTCTTGCGCATGCTCCAGCTGTCCTGGATTAAACGAACCAAACACATCATTGAAAGAACGCGTAACATTTTCATAAGAAATAAAATCAAATTCTTCTTCTAAGAAATATTGCTTTACTTGATTATATTTTGTCCGGCTCAATCGATTGTATAAAAAGATACTTAAAACAATATCATCAAAAAACTGCTTCGGAGATAAAGGTGGTTGCAACTCATATATGAACATTCGAATATCTTTTTCTTTCTTAATATATACCTTCAATAACCCAATTGCCTCTAACTTTACTCGTTCCTCATATATTTCAGGAAGTTGCATTTGCATAGTCACCATAAGGGAATGATGCGTATTCTCTTTTCCAAATACACGATCTTGCTCTAGCTCTCCCCATAGTGTCATGTATAAGCTAAAAGCTCTACTACCTATTAACGGCTGATACAACATCGTTAACACTTTTCGGTCGTAATTGTGCAGTAGCCCTTTCGCACTTACTTTATAACGATCAATCGGCAATAGCTCCATCCATGACTGTTTTTCCATTCTTGCTTTTCCTTTCTCTCATCCAATCTATCCTCTACTTCATACGTTCTATCTTTATTATATAAATTCTTAGTGAAAAAGAGCTATTAGCTTGCGCTTCTAGCTCTCTTATCCTATTACTTACGGTATGTAAAGAGAATAAAATACAACTTCTACTCTCTTTCTTTTTGCAGTATATCTTTTAATTCTTCAATAAATACATTTAAATCTTTAAATTGACGATATACAGAAGCAAAACGTACGTAAGCAACATCATCAATATCGCGAAGTTCTTCCATGACAATTTCACCAATCATATCACTTTTCACTTCTGATATACCTAAATTACGCAGTTCACGTTCCACGCTTTGTGTTACTTCTTCTAATTGTCTTAAAGATACTGGTCTTTTTTCACACGCTTTAATTAAACCACGTAGAATCTTTTCTTTATTAAACTCTTCTCGTGTGCCTTCTTTTTTTACAACGATAAGAGGTGACTCTTCTACCCTTTCAAAGGTCGTAAAGCGACTTAAGCAGCTTTCACACTCTCTCCTTCTTCGAATAGAGCGCCCCTCGTCTACCGGACGCGAATCTAACACTCTTGTACCATTATGAGAACAGGATGGACAACGCAATACATTCACTCCTTTACACTATACTCTTTATTTTTCTCTACTCACTTCACCTAAAATATATATACAATATTATATAACTCATTCTAACTCTCTTACCACTTTAAGTTTCAGCGCATCACTTTATCATCTCATCCTTAAAAATAAGATGGTATATAGAGCACTACCTCATTTGCAAGAATCCAATTTATTCAACTAACGAGTACGTTATATTTTTCCTTTTTTATAAACTAAAAAAGAGGTGCATTATACACCTCTTTACATTTTAAATCAATTATGTTCTTTTTTAAAGAGCTTTTGTTTCTCTCTGCTTAATTTCGAAGCTACCAGTGCCTCGAGGAAGCTCGATGCTCTCACGCGTTTTCGCGTTTAAACCTTCTGCAATATATTCTGCAGCAACATTTGGATCAATACGATCCCCACAAGTATAAACATCAATACTTGCGTAACCGTGCTCCGGAAAGCTATGAATTGTTAAATGTGATTCCGAGATAATTACTACTCCACTTACACCTTGTGGTGCAAATTTATGGAAAGCAACCTCACGCACTTCAGCACCCGCTTTTAGTGCTGCATCCACAAATAATTGTTCAATATACGGCATGTCATTCAGTTTGTCGAAATCGCAATCCCAAAGTTCAGCAATCACGTGACGACCCATCGTATCCATAGTATCCATTCTACAGTTCCCCCTTGTAAATTTATTCTAACTGTTCGAATTGAAAACTAATTTGCAATTTGGCTTGCTCCACTACCACGGGGGAAAGTTAGTCCAGAGAGGTCCTAACCCTTTAAGTAGTGACTACGTACCTCAGCTCTTAAGTTTACGAGTGTTAGTATACTTTGTTTATTTTCATTTTGCAACAACAGTTTTTTCGATTTTCTGTCATATTTTCCTCTTTACTTTTCCCTAAAAAAAATAAATGATTCACAAATACAGTAATCACAACGTTTCGTGGTATGTCCACTTTCGAAAATATACTCCTATAATTTTTACCTTTTTAGAAAAAAATAAAAAAAGAGGGCAAATATTCACTTGCCCTCCCCTTATTCACTTAAATATGTTGTACATTTTCTTGTTTCGCTAATTCTTCAACAACTAACGTTACAAGATCTACAACACGACGAGAGTAGCCCCACTCGTTATCATACCAAGCAAGTACTTTCACTTTACGATCACCCATTACCATTGTAGATAAACCATCGATAATAGCTGAGTGTGTATTTGTATTAAAGTCGATAGATACTAAAGGCTCTTCGCTGAATTCTACAATACCTTTAAGCGCACCGTTTGCAACAGTTTTGAATGCATCGTTAATAGCTTCAACTGACACATCACGTTTTACATCTACTACTAAGTCAACAAGAGACACGTTTGGTGTTGGTACACGAAGTGCCATACCATGAAGTTTTCCGTTTAAATGTGGAAGAACTTTTGCTAGCGCTTTCGCAGCACCTGTCGTTGTCGGAATGATTGATTGTCCGCAAGCACGTGCTCTTCTTAAATCTTTATGTGGGTTATCAATATTTTTTTGGTCATTTGTATAAGCGTGAACTGTCGTCATTAAACCGTTTTCAATTCCAAACTGCTCATCTAACACCTTCACAACAGGCGCTAAACAGTTTGTTGTACAAGATGCATTTGAAATAACAGTATGTTTTGTAATATCTAATTGGTCTTCGTTCACACCAACTACAATTGTTACATCTTCATTTTTACCAGGCGCTGTTAAAATAACTTTTTTCGCTCCAGCTTCAACGTGAAGAATTGCTTTTTCTTTTGAATTAAATTTACCAGTTGCTTCAATTACAACTTCAACACCTAAATCTGTCCAAGGCAATTCCTTTGGATCGCGGTTGTTTAAAAGGCGAATCATTTTTCCATCAACTAATAAGTGATCTTCAAATGCTTCTACTGTTCCGTCAAACTTGCCATGAACTGTATCATATTTAATTAAGTGTGCTAACGTTTCAGATGGATAGCTTGCATTGATTGCTACAATTTCGAATGCGCTTTCTTTTATTGCTTGACGAAATACCATTCTCCCAATACGTCCAAATCCATTAATTGCCACACGAGTCATAATATGTTATCCCCCTTGAATACGTTATACTATTTATCTCCAATCCCAATAATAGTATAACACAAAAAGGAGATATGTCACTAAGCATTTTCATTAATTTCACAATTTTTTAGTCAATAATGTTCCACTTCCTTAAAATTACCTGCAATTGTGTTTTCGTTCCCATAATTGTGCCATCATTATTTATCACTTCATCTGCATTTTTCACTTTTTCTTCTAACGGCATTTGAGATTGAATACGAGCTGTTGCTTCTTCTTCTGAAAAGTTATTTCGTTTCATTAAACGTTCTAATTGCGTATGCGGCTTAACCGCTACAACTAAAATGCGGTCAACGAGACTTGTTAATTTGCTTTCAAATAAGAGAGGAATATCTAACACAACTGCTTGCATACCTTCTTTTATGTACATTTCCTTTTGCCTATTCATTTCCTCACGTACTGCAGGATGAACAATTTTATTTAACTGCAATCGTTTTTCTTCATTATAGAAAACGACACTTCCTAGTTTTGGACGATCTAGTTCTCCATCTTCTTGTAACACTTCCGTTCCAAATACTTCTACTATTTTGTTATATGCTGGTTTTCCTCGCTCTACAACTTCTCGTGCAATAATATCTGCATCAATTACTGGTATAATCAGTTCACGAAACATTTGAGATACTGTACTTTTTCCGCTTGCAATGCCTCCTGTTAATCCAATTACTACTGTCATCATAATCCTCCTCATAATAAAAGGCGCGAAACTAATGTTCCACGCCCATACTTACATTTTCCAAATTCCAATAATAATGAGTAATACTCCAGGCAGGAATGTAAATTTTTGTAACCACTTCATATTCGATAAAACCGTTCCAAGTTTCATTCCAATAAATAAAAACAAAGAACTCATAATTGCAACTAATATCGCCATCATAGCGGGTGCATACCCTAATAAAGATGCACCAATTCCGGCACCAAATGAGTCTACAGAAAGAGCGATACCAAGAAGCAATGCTTCTCCTGCAGAAATGGTGCCTGATTTATCAAAATCTGCTACAGTCGGTTTCCTTAAAATTTGAATCACTAGCCCTAGCGAGGCAATCTCTAATTTCCAGACCTTCTCCTCTTGCTTCGGTTCTTCTTTTTTCTCACTTCGAAAAAATTGATATAATACCCAAATCCCTATTCCAATAAGAACAAGCCCACCGATACGCGTTGCGATAACAGGTGAAAATACTTTCGCGATCATATGTCCAATTCCCATTGAAACAAGCATAACAGCCGCTGAACACATTCCGATAATTATAATTGATCTTAGTGGAATTCTTACGCTTCTTAAACCATATGTTAGCCCTACACTACAGCTATCCAAGCTTAATGTAAAAGCTAATAAAATAAGAGATAAATAAAGGTACATCGGTAAGCTCCTCCCTTATACATAGCTCTGCTGTATGTATATGACAAATGCCTATCCGATGTTATCTCTTTTCTATATTCTAGGCTGACAAATTGGGCAGTAATGCGTTCCTCGTCCGCCAACAACTGTTTTTTCTAATATCGTACCGCAAGTTACACACGGTTCTCCCTTTTTTCCGTATACATTTAGGAGTTCTTGGAACGAACCAATTTGCCCTTGTGAGTTGATATACGTTCGAATTGTACTTCCGCCACGCTTCACCGCTTCGCTTAGCGTTGTAACGGTAGCCTCATAAATTCGCTCAATTTCTTCCACTGTTAAAGACGACGCTTCTCGTTCAGGATGAATTTGAGAACGGAATAAAACTTCATCTACATATATATTTCCAAGCCCTACTAAAAGACGCTGGTCCAATAGCACAACTTTTATTTTACGATTCGTCTTTTGCAATCTTTCTTGTAAATACTGCGTTGTCAATTCCGCATCAAATGGCTCCGGACCTAAGTCAGCAAGAGGCATTTGGTTCATTTCTTCACCTTTCTTAAAGAGATGCATCGTACCAAATTTTCTCACATCTTTATAATGTAATTCCGTTCCATCTGTAAATAAAAAACGGACGTGCGTATGTTTATCAATCGGCTCATCCTCTTGATGTAGTAAAAACTTACCTTCCATACGCAAATGTGAAACAATAACATAATTTGTTACATATAGAAGCAAAAACTTACCTCTTCGCTTTATATTTTCAATCTTCTCGCCTTTTAGCATTTCTTTAAAAATTTCTGCATCATCTGGTCGTTTCACTATTTTTGGATAAGTAACAATAACATCTTCAATCGTTTTTCCTGTTACAAGATTTTCAAGTGTCCGTCTGACATTTTCAACCTCTGGTAATTCAGGCATTTCATCACTTCCTTATTTTGCGTCGTACCAAGTTGGACCGTAAGAATAATCAACTTTCAGCGGAACTGCGAGTTCAATTGCATGCTCCATTACTTCAGGTACAAGCTTCTCTAATTTTTCAATTTCTTCTTTTGGCGCTTCAAATATCAATTCATCGTGTACTTGCAGAAGAAGACGTGCTTGTAATCCTTCTTCTTCTAAACGATCCGCCATAATAATCATCGCTTTTTTAATAATATCTGCGGCAGTACCTTGAATTGGTGTATTCATCGCTGTACGCTCAGCGAAGCTACGTAAATTGAAATTACGACTCGTAATTTCTGGAATATAACGGCGACGATTTAATAATGTAGCCACATATCCTTTTTGTTTCGCATCTTTTACGATGTCCTCCATGTATTCTTGTACACCAGGGAAACTTTCTAAATACTTTTCAATAAATTCCGCTGCTGCTTTTCTTGTAATTCCTAAGTTTTGTGAAAGACCATAATCACTAATACCATATACAATTCCGAAGTTAACAGCTTTCGCTTGTCGTCTCATATTTGAAGTTACTTCATCTTTTTCAACGCCAAATACATCCATAGCTGTTTTCGTATGAATATCCATATCATGTTGGAATGCTTCAACTAGTCCTTTATCATTTGCAATATGAGCTAATACACGCAGTTCGATTTGTGAATAATCAGCCGCATACATAACCCATCCTTCTTCTGACGGAACAAATGCCTGACGAATCTTTCTTCCTTCTTCTAATCGAATCGGGATATTTTGCAAGTTCGGATCCGTTGAACTTAATCGACCTGTTTGCGTTAACACTTGATTAAAGCGAGTATGAATTTTAGATGAATCTTCATGTACAACTTTCAGTAAACCTTCAATGTAAGTTGAATTTAGTTTCCCTAATTGACGATAATGTAAAATATTTGGAATAATTTCATGGTGATTCATAAGCTTATCTAGTACATCAGCTGACGTAGAATAACCTGTTTTCGTCTTTTTAATAACCGGCAAGTTTAAGTTCTCAAACAGAATAACACCAAGCTGCTTCGGTGAATTAATATTAAATTCTGTTCCCGCAAGCTTATAAATTTCCTGTTCCATTTCCTTTAATCTACCCGCAAGTTCTTCTCCCATATTACGAAGACGCTCTGTATCAACTTTTACACCCTTTACTTCCATATCAGCTAATACACGTGCAAGCGGCAATTCTAACTCTGTAAACAGTTCATATTGCTCATTCTTCTTTAACTCTTCAACGAATGTTTGCTTTACATCATATAATACATGAACTTTACGAGCCACATGCTCCGCTACTACCTCTAACTTTGGAACAGCACGCTTCGCACCTTTTCCGTAAACTTCTTCATCAGATTTCACAGCATGCGTTTCTTTCATTTTCGCTACAGTACGGAAGTCTTTATCCGTATCAGCTGGATCAAGTAAATAAGCAGCGATTAATAGATCAAAGTCAATCCCTTGCATATCTATCCCATTCCATTTCAGTGCAACGATTGCACGCTTCGCATCAAATGTATGCTTTCTCATTTCTCCATCTGCAAGCCACTCTTTAAAAGCATCTGACTTAAGAGCAATGTCTGTCTGAATAAAGTAACATCCATTTTCATTTTGAATACCGAAACCTTGAATGTCTGCTTTATGATAGTTATCTTCTTGTACTTCAACGATAAGCGCACTATCTTGCTGAAGCATTTCTTCTGTAACTTCTTCCACAATATCAAATGTAATATCATCTAATTCAGCTGGAGCAGTTTCTTCTGGCGTAACGCCTAATTTATTTAAAAGAGATGTAAATCCTAAACTCTCGAACATTGGAATGACATCACTTGCTTCATATCCTTTATACGCCATATCATCCACATGAACTGTAATCGGCGCATCTGTAATAATAGTTGCAAGATCCTTACTCATAAGAGCTTGTTCTTTATTTTCTTCCAGTTTTTCTTTTAATTTCTTCCCACTTACTTGATCTATATTTTCATACACCGCTTCAACCGTTCCAAACTGTGTTAACAATTTAATTGCCGTTTTTTCACCAACTCCTGGTACACCCGGTATATTATCTGACTGGTCTCCCATTAAACCTTTCATATCGATAATTTGCTTTGGTGATAAGCTGTATTTTTCAAATAAAGCTTCTTTCGTATATTCATCCACTTCTGTAATCCCTTTTCGCGGAATACATACAAGCGTGTTATCAGAAACAAGTTGAAGTAAATCTTTATCTCCTGAAATAACTTTTACACTTGCCCCTTGCTCACTCGCTTCTTTCGCTAACGTTCCCATGATGTCATCCGCTTCATAATTTTCTAATTCATAACGCGGTACATTGAACGCATCCAGCATCTCACGAATAAATGGGAATTGCTCTGATAATTCAGGTGGAGTCTTTTGACGCCCTCCTTTATACTCACTATACGTTTTATGACGGAACGTTGTTTTGCCTGCATCAAACGCCACTAACATATGAGTTGGCTTTTCTTCCTCTAATATTCTCATTAACATCATTGTAAAACCGTAAATTGCGTTCGTATGTATACCTTTGTCGTTATTTAAAAGCGGTAGTGCAAAGAAAGCACGGTACGCGATATTATTACCATCTACTAATACGACCTTTTTTTCCAAAATTAAAACCTCCCCATACAAATTTGAAATGATTTTTTTCACAGAAAAAAACCGTTCCTTTCCTCTCTCTATATTAACATGACTAATAGAGAGAAGAAAAATAACGGCTATTTTCTTTCATATATAAAACAGACTTATATTGGCATAAAGGGAAGTGACGAGAACAGCTTAACTATTCTCGTCCAAAATTACTCCTTGGATGAAGGGGTTTTCATGTATTATATTAACAGAGCTTTATTAATATTTAATTAAGCCATTGTTAATATATTGTAAACATCCTTCATCCTATTTTTCAGTTGCTGATTTCGGTAAAACAACTGTAAACGTTGTCCCTTCTCCAACTTCACTATCTACTGTAATCGTACCTTGATGCGCCTCAACTAAATGCTTTACGATCGACAATCCAAGGCCGGTACCACCAGTATTTCTACTTCTTGCTTTATCCACCCGGTAGAAACGTTCAAAAATACGCGGAATTTCCTCTTTACTAATACCAATTCCAGTATCCGATACTTTTATATAAGCATTATATTTATCTTCCGCTAACTCTACTGAAACAACGCCTCCAGCCGGTGTATATACGATTGCGTTATTAATTAAATTAATAAAGATTTGTTTCAAACGACTTGGATCTCCAATAACAGAGGCACGTTTTAATACATTCACTTGTAAAGAGATTTCTTTTTCTCCTGCTTTATTATCAAGCACCATATGAATATCTTCAAGCAGCCCCTTCATGTCAACGGTTCCCATATTTAATTTAAATCCTTGTTGTTCGATCTTCGACAAATCTAATAAATCTTCAATTAATCCTTGCATGCGCTCACTTTCTTTTAAAATAATGTGCAAGAAATGTTCGCAGAATTTTTTATTATCCATCGCTCCGTCTAAGAGTGTTTCTGAAAAACCTTTAATAGAAGTAATCGGTGTCTTTAATTCATGAGAAACATTCGCTAAAAAGTCTTTTCTCATTTGTTCTAATTTCTTTAACTCTGTTATGTCATGGAATACGAGAACAATCCCTTTCCATTCATGGTTTGTCCCGATAATCGGCGCTCCATATACTTCGAAATGCTTCCGTTCAATTCCAAGTGGCAATAACATTTGTTTACGCACTTTCACTTCTGTCATAAAGATTTCTTCTACAAGCTCAATAATTTCTGTATGATGAAACGATTCATAATATAAGCGATCTAAATATTCTTCATCTGTTACGTGGAAAGTTTCCTTATAAGAGCGGTTTACAAGGTTTATATATCCTCGGCTATCAATTAAAATCATTCCACTTCCCATATTTTCAATTAACGTGTGCAGACGATCTTGTTGCATTTCTTGTTCAAGTGTCATCTCTTGTAAATTTCGTGCTAAAATATTAATCGCTTTACTCAGCATTCCTGTTTCATCCGAATGACTTTCGTATGCACGTGCTTTATAATTACCCTTTGCCAATTCAATTGCAACTTTCGTAACCGATTCAATTGGCCTAATATATTGCCCTGTAATTTTCATACCTAAAAATACAACTACGAGACAAGCAATGACAAATCCGATAATTAATAATCCCCACGTTTTTTGATGTACGTCTCTTAAAGGATCAATTATACTTTTCACCAAAATGTATCCTTGTTTTCCTTCTACATCTTGAACGAACACCGCATGATAAAATTCATTCTTTCGATCCGTTTCTTTCGTAATTACTTTACTTCGTTGTTTTGCCACTTCCGAAGAAAGTTCTTTAATCGTCTCTGGACTAAATGCCAATTCTTGTCCTTTTCTATATTGAACTTTCTTTTTTTCATCCAAAAATACGATAGAAGCTGGTATTTTTTCTTCTAACTTTTCAAATACGTATGGATTTTTTAAGACATTATTAAAACCTTGCTCTTCTGCTAACGTCGCAACATACTCCGTCTCTTTTACCATTCTCTCTTTAGCATGATCTATATAGTAGTTTTCAAACACAGTTTCTAGTAATAAACCTAGTCCAACTAAAATAAATACAATAAGAGAAACAAATGTAAAAAGAAGCCTGGAACGAAATTTATTCATTCCCTTTTGGCTCCTCTAATTTATATCCTAAACCACGTATCGTTTTAATGTACGTCGGTTTTTTCGTATTTTGTTCAATTTTATCGCGCAAATGACTAATATGAACATCAACAATTCGTGTATCACCAGCAAAATCATAATTCCATACAGCACTTAATAATTGATCACGTGTCAACACGCGACTTTTATTTTTCGCAAGATACACAAGTAGTTCAAATTCTTTTGGTGTTAATTCAAGCTTTCTTCCTTGGAAATAAGCCTCATAAAACTCCGGTAAAATTTTAAGTTCTGCAATTGTGATGCTATCTTCGTCTGGCGCTTCTGCAACTTGTTCTTCTTGTTGTAATTTCGTGCGGCGCAAAATTGCCTTCACACGAGCAACAACTTCTCTTGGACTAAATGGCTTTGTCATATAATCATCTGCCCCAAGTTCAAGGCCTAGCACCTTATCAAACTCATCATCTTTTGCCGTTAACATTAAAATCGGCGTCATAACGCGCTGCAATCGTAATTCTTTACACACTTCCATACCATCCATTTTCGGAAGCATTAAATCTAATATAATTAAATCTGGGCGTTCTGTTGTCGCTTTTTGAAGCGCCATTTCTCCATCCATCGCTGTTATAACTTCAAACCCAGCTTGTTGTAAATTAAATTCGATTAAAGTTAAGATAAATTCCTCATCATCAACTACTAAAATACGATTGTTCATTCTTTTCCTCCAAGTTATAGACTTGAAACCTTCTTCATCCTAGTATTTTCCCCGTTATTCTCATCATACTAGAAAACAAGGTCCCTCTCAATATAATTGTCTATTCATGGATTCGGATTGTGCTATTGTTATTCCTAAAAACAATTACGTTCGCCTCAATTATGTTTTGTTATCCATACTTTATATACTTCCATATCGTTATTAAATTCTACTTCCGTATGAATATTGAGTTCTCGATTTTGCGCTAAGAGAAAAGATAAAGCATACGCTATTTTATAATCTGGTGTTTCATATCCATCAAATACTCTCCCGTACATTTCACTCACAAACCCGTCTGCCCACACTTCAGCTTCTCTTACCGTTTCAAAGATCACTCTTCTCTTTTCCACCTCACCTAAAAAACCACTCCTTTAATTGACTTCAATTACCGATAATAATATTATTAATCTTAATATATAAATTAATAATATTTGGAGGTCTATTATGCGACTAATACTATCCATTCTATCTTTAGCAGTCACATGTATCCTTGCTTTTAACGCTCCTAGCTGGGATACGATTAAAACGGGTTGCTCAGAATTTGCTGAAGGGTTCAAAGAAGGGTTTTTCAACTAAAAATGGCGCTAGCATCCTTATTAAAGGTATGCTAGCGCTATTTTTATTTTCATCTTTTAAAAGTTATCTAATGCTTTTTCCATAATGGAAACAGATTTATAAGGTGGCGTTACTGTTAATGAACCCTTTACAACAGTTTCTCCTTTTTCATCATGAGCAGATACAAGCATATCAATTGTATGTTCCTCCTCAGAAACAGCCACAACTTCAAAGTGGATTTGTAACGTTTCATAATGGTGAACATGTTTCACGAATGTAAGGTCCTTTCTCGTAATATGACTTCCTGGACCCGGTAAATATTTCGTAACCGCCGTTGTAATCATTCCCGTTAGCATAATGCTTGGTACAATCGGCTTTTCATACGGAGTTTGGGATGCGTAATCATGCTGAATATATAATGGATTGGCATCATTCGTTAACCCTAAGTACAATAACAAATCTTTATCCTCAATTTTTTCAGTGCTAGATAATTTCTCTCCTACTGTAATTTCATCCATTTTACGACCAATTTGAACTTTTTTCTTTAACATGTTACAACCCCCTCCGATTTTTTCACCTTATTATCCTACTAAAAGCGATACCTTATCCGAAATTTACTATGATGAGGGCAATGTATAGTATAAATCTACAGTTTCATTATAGGATATTACAAATGATAGCGTTTTCATATTATTTCAAAAAAACAATTCGGTAAATAGTAGAAAAAGATTCGGAATCCCGAATCTTTTTCACTACTATTCAATTATTAAACAAGAACTTTCATTACGTTACGTACAGATTCTACAGAGCGATCTAACGCTTCTTTTTCATCCGCAAGAAGTTCTAATTCAATAATTTTTTCAATTCCGTTACCACCTAGAATTACTGGTACCCCTAAGTAAAGGTCACTATAACCATACTCACCTTCAAGGTACGCAATAGCCGGTAATACACGGCGTTGATCTTTTAAGATTGCTTCTGTCATTTCAACTAAAGAAGCTGCTGGTGCGTAATATGCACTACCGTTTCCTAATAAGCCTACAATCTCACCGCCACCTTTACGTGTACGTTCTACGATTGCTTCTAAACGCTCTTTCGGAATTAACGTTTCTAACGGAATACCGCCTGCATAAGAATAACGGACAAGAGGTACCATGTCGTCACCGTGTCCACCAAGAACAAATCCTGTAATATCTTTTACAGAAAGATTTAATTCTTGTGCGATGAATGTACGGAAACGAGCTGTATCTAATACACCCGATTGACCGATAACACGCTCTTTCGGGAATCCTGCTTCTTTAAATACAGAATATGTCATTGCATCAACTGGATTTGTTAACACAACAATAATTGCATTTGGTGAATGTTTTGCAATGTCGCGCGTAATACTTTTCATAATTTTAGAGTTTGTTGCTACTAAGTCATCACGGCTCATACCAGGCTTACGTGCAATACCTGCTGTAATAACGACAACGTCAGAATCAGCAGTATCTGCGTAATCAGATGTTCCAATAATGTTAGCATCAAAACCTTGTACTGGGCTCGCTTCTAACATATCTAACGCTTTCCCTTTTGTTGGATTTTCCAGTTGTGGAATGTCCACTAATACAACATCTGCAAGTTCTTTTTGTGCTAATAAGAATGCCGTTGTTGCTCCTGTAAATCCTGCACCGATGACTGAAACCTTCTTGCGTTTGATTGTCATAATTTACCCCCCGCTTTAATTATGCGTTTTTGATTATCGCTACATCCATGTTTTTAATAAGTTCATTAGCGAACTCAGAACATTTCACTTCTGTTGCACCTTCCATTAAGCGTGCGAAATCATAAGTTACTACTTTTGAAGCAATTGTTTTCTCAACAGAAGCAGTTACTAATTTCGCAGCTTCGTTCCATCCTAAGTGTTCTAATAATAATACACCTGAAAGAAGAACAGAAGATGGGTTTACTTTATCTAAACCTGCATATTTTGGAGCTGTACCGTGTGTAGCTTCAAAGATAGCATGTCCAGTCACATAGTTAATGTTTGCACCAGGTGCAATACCAATTCCACCTACTTGTGCAGCAAGTGCATCAGAGATATAGTCACCATTTAAGTTCATTGTTGCAACAACATCGAACTCACGTGGACGAGTTAAAATTTGTTGTAAGAAGATGTCTGCAATAGAATCTTTTACGATGATTTTTCCAGCCACTTCAGCGTCTGCCATCGCTTTATTCGCTGCATCTTTACCATCTTTTTCAACAATACGATCGTATTCAGCCCAAGTAAATACTTTGTCGCCGAATTCTTGTTCCGCTACTTCGTAACCCCAGTTTTTGAAAGCACCTTCTGTAAATTTCATAATGTTTCCTTTATGAACTAATGTAACAGAAGAGCGTTTTTCGTTAATTGCATATTGAATTGCAGCACGAACAAGACGCTTTGTCCCTTCTTCTGAAATCGGCTTAATACCAATACCAGATGTTTCTGGGAAGCGGATTTTATTAACACCCATTGCTTCTTTTAAGAAAGCAAGAACTTTTTCTGCTTCTGGAGATCCTTGTGCATATTCAATTCCAGCATAAATGTCTTCTGTATTTTCACGGAAAATAACCATATCAGTATCTTCCGGACGTTTTACAGGTGAAGGAACACCTTCAAAATAACGAACTGGACGTAGACATACATATAAATCTAATTCTTGACGAAGTGCTACGTTTAGAGAACGAATACCACCGCCAACTGGAGTTGTAAGTGGACCTTTAATCGCGATTAAATATTCACGAATTAAGTTTAAAGTTTCTTCTGGTAACCACTCGCCTGTTTGGTTGAATGCTTTTTCCCCTGCAAGCACTTCTTTCCAAACGATTTTCTTCTCACCATCATAAGCTTTTTCAACTGCTGCTTCTAGTACGCGAGATGCAGCTGCCCAAATATCAGGACCAATTCCATCTCCCTCGATAAATGGAATAATCGGATTGTTTGGTACATTCATAACACCATTAGTTACAGTAATTTTTTCACCTGTCGTCAATGTGATAACCCCCATGTTTGAAATTTCATATGTATGAAACTGAGGGAATAACCCCTCAGTTCAAACCGTTAGTCAAATTAAAATATTCTAATCATTACATCTTTCCGAAAAAATCAGACTTTTGAAAGCGTATTTTCACTATCAAAATAGTGTTATTCGCTTATCGTTGTGCAATTGGAACATACACTTGATGCGTTGGTCCATTATAATCAGCACGCGGACGAATTAAACGGTTGTTTTCATATTGTTCTAGAATATGAGCTAACCAGCCTGACATACGGCTAATTGCAAAAATAGGTGTAAATAAGTCATGGTCAATTCCTAAACAATGGTATACAGAAGCTGAATAGAAATCAACATTTGGTGGAAGACCTTTTTCTTTTGTTACAATGTCTTCAATTTTGATAGACATATTATACCATTTCTCTTCTCCTAAAAGCACGCATAATCTCTTAGACATTTCACGTAAGTGTTTTGCACGTGGATCACCCTGCTCATACACACGGTGGCCAAAGCCCATGATTTTCACTTTATTTTGAAGAGCATTATGAATATATGACTCTACATTTTCTTCTTCACCAATCTCAGTTAACATCTTCATTACATTTTCATTTGCCCCACCGTGAAGAGGACCTTTTAATGCACCGATTGCTGCTGTAATACCAGAATATACATCTGAAAGTGTAGCTACGCAAACACGTGCAGTAAATGTAGAAGCGTTTAACTCATGATCTGCATGAAGTACAAGCGCCTTATCAAAAGCTTCAATTTCAACTTCATTTGGCTCGCGATCATTTAACATGTACAAGAAGTTTGCAGCTAATGATAAATCCTTTCTTGGCTCAACAATATCTAAACCTTTACGGATTCTCGCGTAAGCAGCAACTAAAGTTCCGACTTGCGCCTGTAATTTAACCGCTTTCAAATAATTGGACTTTTCATCCATAATTTCAGCGCTCTCATCGTATAATGATAGCATGGAAATTGCAGTTCGTAAAACAGACATCGGATGTGCAATTTTTAAATCTACTTGTTTCAAATATGTTAAAATCTCACCTGGAACTTTATAGTATTCTGATACAATTTCATTAAATTCCGCTAGTTCTTTTTCATTAGGAAGCTTGCGGTGCCATAATAAGTACACTACTTCTTCAAACGTAGCATTCTCAGCTAAATCATCAATATTATACCCAACATAAGTTAATGTATCATCAATAATAGAGCTCACAGATGATGTTGTTGCTACTACCCCTTCTAAACCTCGAATAACAGTCATGACATTCTCTCCTTTTCCTGAAAATTCTCCCAACCTTGCTCCTTATATCTATTTGCTCCCCTTTTGAATTATGAACGCCCGTTCACTCTTTAGGCAAGCAAAATGCACGATCATGCAAATTTGTTGCGATGTTCCCCTCTTATTGTCCATTGTTTACATGGAAAGCATGAGCGTGAATGTCTCCCCGAATCCTCACGCTCAAAACAACAAGTTAGTGAGGAAAATACATTCCGAAGAGTTTTATGATAAAAACAACATAAAACAATATCATTATAAAATTGTTTTATGTTGTTTTTATTTTATCTGGTGTAAAGTCTCTGCTGTTATGTAACTTTTCAAAGTTTCTAATCCTATTATAAACAATTATCTGACTTTTGTGAACAGAAAGAATTCAAAAATTTTATATTACTATAAAATTCCTTATTTAAACATTTGTATAATACTCATAACCGCATAGGCAATTCCAGCCCCAATTAACGGACCAACAGCAACCCCATTAAATAGCGCAACCGCTATAATTGTCCCAAAAACAAGCGCAGTTGTAATGTGAGGATCCGTCGTCAACAATTGTACGCCGCCTTTCGCTAACAAAGCGACCGCTACACCTGAAGCTAAAGCAATCCACGCATAATAAGATTTCGCCGCTTCTCCAAGTTGTTTAAAACCTATTTCTCCTGTCGCAATCGGTACGAGCACCGCTATTGTAATGACCGTTACACCTAGGTTAATTCCTTTCGTTTGTAAATAAGGAAAGACCTTATCTCCTAAAAACGTAAACTTCAATAAAAATAACACACCAATAGCTACAGTAAGCGATTGGTTTTTAGCAATAAGTCCTATAATAAGTAGTATGAATAAAAATAACGTTGACTGACTAATCATGTTTGCACTTCCTTTCTGAAAATAATGAACTCATTTCCAAACAAAAATACCTTTAAACCTATCGTTATACATGCTATATCGATGCCTATTCAACATGAATCACTTCATTTTTTATGTATTTTAAAATGACAAACTGAGACTTTCACCAAAAAAAATTAAGCATGTATACATTTTTGAAAACAGTCGTCTCTTCTTTCTTTTCTAATAAGAAACAGGTAAAATAAAAAGAAGAGAAAATGAAGTTTTTACCATATAGTAGAAGCATCAACACCAAGCTTTCACAGTCACTCACATACTGAAAAAGCAGGAAAAATCCATCATTCCACTATAACATAAAGTGAAACTTTAATCAGTGGGGCATTTTCCACTGATTATTAGCCTTCACCAATCGGGCTTTTACGGGCAGTTTATCTCTAGCTAACTCCTTTGATCCAGCCGCACTTCGGGTAGGAGATTTACTTGCCCGCAAATAGCGGGGTAAAGTGAAACTTTAATCAGTGGGGCACACTCGTTATAAGTTGAACGAATTAGGATAATCCAAATTGGAATGGGAGGTATACATCTTTGAACCGAAACTTACTATATATGATATTGCGACTCATATTTGTCATTGTAGCAACGGTAGCTGGGTTCTATGTATTACTATACATGTCAGGGCTTATCTATCCTTTTATTATCGCTTTTGCATTTGCTTATTTGATTAATCCTGTCGTCAATTTCCTTAATCAAAAACTACAATTTCCTCGCGCACTAGCAGTACTCGTTAGCTTAATTCTCGTATTTGGAGCTATCGTTGGACTTGTTACATATCTTGTGACTGAAGCAATATCTGCCACAACATACTTACTACAACTTGTTACAGTAAAGTTTCCAGATATCGTTACATTCGCTCAGCAATTTGCACTTAATCATATTATGCCTCTCTACGATGATTTAATCTCTAAATTTAATCATCTTGGAGAACCACAGCGCTATACAATTACACAAAACATTCAAAACTTAGGAACAGAAGCAACAACACAAATGAAAGAACTTTTAACCGCCATTATAAGCGGGTTAACGAATTTCATTAGTGCACTGCCAACAACTTTAACTGTCCTTGTATTCATTTTATTAGCCACTTTCTTCATTAGTTACGATTGGCACCGTCTTGCTCAGAAAGCAAGAAAATTGCTACCGAATCGTGTACATGGCTATGGAAAAACTATTTTTGTCGACTTAAGAAAAGCTTTGTTTGGTTTTGTGAAAGCGCAACTTACACTCGTATCTATGACAACCGTCATTGTACTAATCGGACTTTTAATATTACGCGTACCATACGCCATTACTATTGCGATTATTACAGGAGTTGTAGATTTACTACCATACTTAGGAACAGGCGCAGTCTTCGTTCCATGGGTTATATACGTATTTTTCACTGGCGATACCGCATTCGCCATTGGTCTTCTCATTTTATACATCGTCGTGATTGTCCAAAGACAAATTATGGAGCCGAAAGTACTTTCATCTAACATCGGTCTCGATCCATTAGCAACACTCGTCGCTCTATTTGTCGGCTTTAAACTTTTTGGCTTTTTAGGATTAATCATCGGCCCAGTCACCTTAGTACTACTTAATACATTACACAAAGCTAATGTCTTCCATGACTTGTGGAAATATATTAAAGGTTCACCTTCAAAATAATAGTTTCTAATTCATACACAACAAAAAACTTACATGTAATCAGTGGGAATTTCCCACTGATTATTCCTTGTACTTATTTTTCATACTCATTACATAAAACAAGAGAATTGCACTCAAAAAAGATAATTCTCTTGTTTTTTCGCATGAAAAACGCATATTTCGTGGTGTTTTTACATAT
>NZ_JBNLYE010000025.1:0-32129 GCF_050172095.1 Bacillus sp. GMs2/2 | reverse complement strand
TCAATTTGCAATAAATCACCATTGTTTAATCAAATACAAAAAAAAATGTTAATCATCGATTGATTTTATACATATCAATTTTATTTTTATTAGTGCTCTTTTTAATTTATTTTCGGTCTCCGCTTAGTAATATAAAAAAGATTAGTGTGTTTGGAAATCACTATATGACGGATGAGCAAGTAATGAAGGATTCAGGCGTGACATATGATACAAGTTATTTCCGAGTGACAGCACATAAAGCTGAAGAAAACTTAACGAAGCGAAAAGAAATTAAAGCAGTAAATGTAAAAAAACGTTTTCCAAACAAGATTGATATTCATATCGAAGAATATTTAACGATTGGTTATATAAATAAAGAGGGAAAATTACAACCGTTATTAGAAAATGGAAAAACGCTTGATGTACTACCTAATGGAAAACTTCCTGTTGCAGCACCGATTTTTGAACCTTTTAAAGAAGAGAAAATGAAGGAGTTAATCGCTGAACTAGAAAAATTAACACCAGCTATTTTAAAATCTATTTCGGAGATTCGCTATTCACCAACGAATGCGAATGAAGATCATCTTACTTTATATATGAATGAAGGTTATGAAGTGAGCACTACGATTCAAAATTTCGCAAAACGTATGGAAGCCTATCCACTTATTTTAAAAACAATTGAGCCAGGTAAGAAGGTATTAATTGACTTAGAAGTAGGTGCATATACGAAAGAATTAGGTGCGGAAGAAAAAAAAGAATAGAATGGTAGTTTTCGTTGCTTATAGCAGAAAAAACGAAACGAATGTTCTATTATATATATACGAATTTAGAAGAATGGTTCATTTGATGAAAAATATGTAAAAATTCTTAGATTCATACTAGTATTGGTACAAGTTTCACTTTTCTATGAGTACATCTTAGTGTAGACTTATACTTGGCGGTAAACTTTACACTCGAAATAGAATTATTTCAAGATAAGCAGTTATTCATAGTTTACTGCGATATTCTTAATTGAATGCTAAATAAAAATAAGAAAAATATAGGGTTAAAAAAGGGAAACGTATAAAGACGTTGAATATTTTTCTTATAAATAGTAAAGTTGCGATTGTTGTTCCATATATTGAGTTGTATGGTATAAATAAAGAAGGAGGTGCCAAAGAATGAACAGCAATGAAATATATGTTAGTCTTGACATCGGTACATCCAATGTTAAAGTCATCATTGGTGAAATGGTTAATGACAGCTTAAACATTATTGGTGTTGGAAATGTAAAATCAAATGGTTTAAAGAAGGGATCGATAGTTGATATAGACGAGACTGTTCGATCAATTAAAAAAGCAATTGAACAAGCTGAGCGCATGGTGGGAATCCACATTGAGCAAGTTGTAGTAGGTGTCAATGCAAACCAGGTACAGCTACTTCCTTGTCACGGAGTAGTCGCTGTTTCAAATGAAGATCGTGAAATCGGGAATGAAGATGTCTTACGCGTTCTAGATGCAGCACAAGTTGTGTCAATTGCTCCAGAACGTGAGTTTATTGATGTGGTACCTCGACAGTTCATCGTAGACGGTCTTGACGAGATTAACGATCCACGCGGGATGATCGGTGTAAGATTAGAAATGGAAGGTACACTTATTACAGGCTCGAGAACTTTACTACATAACCTACTTCGTTGTGTAGAAAAAGCAGGTCTTGAAATTGTTGATATTTGTCTTCAACCTTTAGCGGCTGCAACAGTTGCTATATCTTCAGATGAAAAAAATAGAGGAGTAGCCCTTGTTGATATGGGGGGAGGATCTACAACTTTATCTATTTTTAAAGATGGAGAGTTACAAGCGACGAGCGTATTACCATTAGGTGGAGACCATATAACGAAAGATATTGCGATTGGGTTGAAAACTTCAACAGAAAATGCAGATCAAATTAAGTTGAAATATGGACATGCTTTTTATGATACAGCATCTGAAGAAGAGATGTTTACGGTTCCTATTATGGGAAGTGATCAAACAGAACAATATTCTCAGTTAGAATTATCGGATATAATAGAGGCTCGTGTAGAGGAAATTTTAATGTTTGTTCAAGATGAAGTGCGTAAGTTAGGAGTAAAGCAAGTGGCTTCTGGTTATGTACTAACTGGCGGAATTGCTTCTATGCCAGGTGTTCTTGATCTTGCATATGATATTTTACATGAAAATGTTCGTGTAGCAACTCCTGATTATATTGGTGTGCGTGAGCCTCAATATACAAGTGGAGTTGGATTAATTAAACATTCTTATCAAAAAGCTAAATTACGTGGGAAAAATGTGCAGGAAAAGCAAGAGCATTTTGAACCAGTACCAGCACCAGCACCAACGCCGGTACAACAGCAACCCGCGAAACAAAAAACTCGTAATCAAAACAATAATAATCAAAATGATGACCGCATGATGTCAAAAGTAAAACGTGTATTCCGTTATTTATGGGATTAAAATTGGACACGAAAAATGAGGTTCTAGGGGGATTTCGACATGTTAGAGTTTGATACTACTCAAGATCAATTAGCGAATATAAAAGTTATCGGTGTCGGCGGTGGCGGAAACAATGCTGTAAACCGTATGATTGAACACGGTGTACAAGGTGTAGACTTTATCGCTGTGAACACTGATGCACAAGCATTAAATCTATCAAAAGCTGAAACAAAAATGCAAATTGGTGGAAAATTAACGCGTGGACTTGGTGCAGGCGCAAACCCTGAAGTAGGGAAAAAAGCTGCAGAAGAAAGTAAAGAACAGATCCAAGAAGCACTTCGTGGTGCGGATATGGTCTTCGTAACTGCCGGTATGGGCGGTGGAACTGGAACTGGTGCAGCTCCAGTTGTTGCTCAAGTTGCAAAAGAATTAGGTGCTTTAACAGTTGGTGTTGTAACACGTCCATTTACTTTTGAAGGACGTAAGCGTGCGACGCAAGCAGCATCTGGTATTGCAGCATTTAAAGAAAATGTAGATACTCTTATTGTAATTCCAAACGATCGCTTATTAGAGATTGTTGATAAAAATACGCCAATGTTAGAAGCATTCCGTGAAGCTGATAACGTATTACGTCAAGGTGTTCAAGGTATTTCGGATTTAATTGCAACGCCAGGTTTAATTAACTTAGACTTTGCAGACGTAAAGACAATTATGTCTAATAGAGGTTCTGCTTTAATGGGTATTGGTTCTGGTAACGGGGAAAATCGTGCTGCAGAAGCTGCGAAAAAAGCGATTTCTAGTCCATTACTAGAAACATCTATTGATGGAGCTCAAGGTGTTATCATGAACATTACGGGTGGCGCTAACTTAAGCTTATATGAAGTACAAGAAGCGGCAGATATCGTAGCTTCAGCTTCAGATCCAGAAGTAAATATGATCTTCGGTTCTGTTATTAACGAAGGATTAAAAGATGATATCGTTGTAACTGTAATTGCAACTGGTTTTGATGATAGCATTGCAACTCAACCACCAAAACCAATTATTCGTCCGAATGCGAACCACACGCAACAACAGCAACAACCAGTAGCTCAACCTTCAAAACAACGTGAAGTAAAACGTGAAATGAAGCGTGAAGAGCCAGTTGTACATGAGCGTCATTCAGATTCAGATGATATCGATATTCCAGCATTTTTACGTAACCGTCGTAGACGATAAAAAAAGGAGCTTTCATGCTCCTTTTTTGTTTTTTAAATGGAAAAGACCTGCTAAGCAGGTCTTTTTTTTATTTGGTATATTTTGTTGGTGAAAATAAGAGTATATCATTCTATGAATTTGTACTTTTATTTTTTACCGACAGATTATGTCTAGAAATCACAAAATAACAAAAAAACACCTCCGCAAATTGACACACTTTCCTATTGGATATGCATTATACTAGTCTCAACTTGAAAAAAGAGGTGAATTGTTTGGTTGTTTACGCCGACGTTGTTTGGTTGTTAAACGCCTGCATTGATTTTCTTTTGCTTTTATTAACAGCTACCGTGTTAAAAAAGAAAATCAAAAAATGGAGGCTTGTGTTAGGGGCATTTATAGGTTCAACTATTGTTATTTTTGCCTTTACTCCTTTTGCTTCTATGATGACACATCCAATTATGAAACTACTGTACTCGTTACTTATTGTGTATACAGCATTTGGGTTTACAACATTTAGAAATTATGCACAAACTGTTTTTACTTTTTACTTTGTAACCTTTATGGTTGGCGGAGGATTAATTGGAACTCATTTCTTTTTGCAAACGAATGAAATGGTAAATGGATTGGTTCAATCTCAGTCAATTTCTTACGGTGATCCAATTAGTTGGTTATTTGTTATTTTTGGTTTTCCAGTAATTTATTATTTTTCTAAAAAGCGTATTGAAAGTGTAGAGGTCACGAAAATACACTATGATCAAATTGTGAAAGTAAAAATTCAATTAGCAGAAGAAGAACTAGAACTGGCAGGTCTTATTGACAGTGGGAACCAACTTTATGACCCATTAACAAAAACACCCGTTATGATTATGCATGTTTCATCATTAGAACATTGCTTACCATCTTGGTTAACAGAACAAATTTATTCCAAAACAGAAATTCCTCAAATACCAGAAAATGATTCTGGTTGGGCGACAAAATTACGCTTAATTCCTTTCCGTGCAGTAGGAGTAGAGAGTCAATTTTTGTGGGCAATTAAGCCTGATAGTGTGCAAGTTGACCATGAAGGTAGTTCTATTGTTGTAAACAAAGTATTAATTGGATTAAATACACAACAGCTTTCTACTAATGGGGAGTATCAATGTATTGTGCATCCAAAAATGTTGATTTCACAAAAAATGGTAATCGCTTAATAATGAGAGGCGGGATAATATGATGAAATTAAAATTTTATTTAGTATACCTTTGGTATAAAGTATTGCTGAAATTAGGAATTAAGACCGATGAAATTTATTATATTGGTGGAAGTGAAGCGTTGCCACCACCGTTAACAAAAGAAGAAGAGGAAGTTCTTTTGAATAAATTGCCAAAAGGAGATCAGGCAGCAAGGTCATTACTTATTGAACGTAACTTAAGGCTCGTTGTATATATAGCAAGAAAGTTTGAAAATACAGGGATAAATATTGAAGATTTGATTAGTATAGGAACAATCGGCCTTATTAAAGCGGTAAATACATTTAATCCAGAAAAGAAAATAAAATTAGCAACATATGCATCGCGTTGTATAGAAAATGAAATTTTAATGCATTTACGTCGAAATAACAAAAATCGTTCGGAAGTTTCTTTTGATGAACCACTAAACATTGATTGGGATGGGAATGAATTGTTATTGTCTGACGTGTTAGGTACAGATGATGATATTATTACAAAAGATTTAGAAGCTACTGTAGATCGTCACCTTTTAATGAAAGCATTACACCAATTAAATGATCGTGAAAAACAAATTATGGAACTTCGGTTTGGGCTTGCTGGAGGAGAGGAAAAGACGCAAAAAGATGTGGCTGATATGCTTGGGATTTCACAGTCATACATTTCGCGTTTAGAAAAAAGAATTATAAAAAGATTACGAAAAGAATTTAATAAAATGGTGTAAAGAATAAGACCAGCCGTTATGTAGGCTGGTCTTATTCTATTTAGTTGTATTAGGAAAGATAATTTAAATAACAAATCGTGAATAAACCACATGCATAAAATCCCCTTCAAAGGAAATACTTTACACTGTACAGCAACTCCCGATAGGAGGGAACACTTTGACGAGAAACAAAGTAGAAATTTGCGGTGTTGATACAGCTAAACTTCCAGTATTAAAAAATGAAGAGATGCGTAAATTATTTCGTGAAATGCAAAGTGGAGAGATAAGCGCAAGAGAAAAATTAGTGAATGGAAACTTACGTCTTGTACTGAGCGTCATCCAAAGATTTAATAACAGAGGAGAATATGTTGACGATTTATTTCAAGTTGGTTGCATCGGACTTATGAAATCAATTGATAATTTTGATTTAGGCCAAAATGTAAAATTTTCAACGTATGCTGTGCCGATGATTATTGGGGAAATACGCAGATATTTGCGTGATAATAATCCGATTCGCGTATCGCGCTCATTGCGAGATATTGCGTATAAAGCTTTGCAAGTAAGAGAAAAGTTGATTGCAGAAAATTCAAAAGAACCAACAGCAATGGATATTGCAAAAGTGCTAGAAGTAACTCATGAAGAGATAGTATTTGCTTTAGATGCAATTCAAGATCCAGTTTCATTATTTGAACCGATTTATAATGATGGGGGAGATCCTATCTTTGTTATGGACCAGTTAAGTGATGAAAAACAAAAGGACGAGCAGTGGGTTGAAGAATTAGCATTGAAAGAAGGAATGAAGCGTTTAAATGATAGAGAGAAAATGATTATTAGAAAACGTTTCTTCCAAGGAAAGACACAGATGGAAGTTGCAGAAGAAATTGGGATTTCCCAAGCGCAAGTATCACGTTTAGAGAAGTCAGCCATTAAACAAATGAATAAAACGATTCAAGGATAAGGTCTCACCAATTATGGTGAGACCTTTTTATATGTAATATGGTTTGTGCTCATAGTAGGGGATTAGTGTTCATATAATTTCGTATAGGTGGCTTCCTGTAAATATGAGAAACAGTTTCCAATTTGTCATATAAGGGAGAGGATGAAAATGGCGATACGAATTTCAGAGTTACAGATGAAGGATGTTATAAATATTTCAGATGGAAAAAGGATTGGGAATATTGGAGATATTGAAATTGATATGAACACAGGGAAAATTTGTTCTGTTATTATTTCCAAACAGACACGTATGCTAGGTATTTTTGGAAAAGATGTTGAGATTGTAATTCCTTGGAAGGAAATTGTGAAAATTGGGGAAGATGTCATACTTGTAAGAGTAAATCCTGTTAATTCTGTAACAGAATCAATACAAACACCGACAATTTCATAAAGAATATTACAAATTCCTCTTTTTTTTCTGTTAGGATTATGAAAAAATAAAAGTATGGTAAAATAGACAGGAAGTACCATGCTTTTTTCTGTTATTTTAATTAAAAGGAGCCGCTTTATTATGAGAGAACCATTTAAATATGTGGACGGTATACTGTATTTACAAGAGTGGAAAGAACTTGGAAACATTACTGCTGGATTTACGACAAAAGATGGTGGGATAAGTACGGGCTCCTTTCATGCGATGAATTTAGGATTACATGTGAATGATATCGTGGAGAACGTTCATGAAAACAGACGCATTTTAGCAAATAAGTTACAAAAACCATTAGAAAATTGGATTTGCTCTGAACAAGTTCATGCTCATCATGTTGAAAAAGTAGGGCAACAGGAAAAGGGAAGTGGTGTCTATTCATATGAGGACGGCATTTCAAAAACAGATGGCATTTATACGAGTAATGAAGATGTTCTGTTAACGTCTTGTTACGCGGATTGTGTTCCGCTCTATTTTTATGCACCATCACATGGTATGATAGGACTTGCGCATGCTGGATGGAAAGGCACTGTACAAGAGATTGCAAAGGAAATGATTCAAAAGTGGAATGCAGAAGGTATTTCAAGTGATGAAATTCATGTTGCAATTGGGCCGTCGATCGGATCTTGTTGTTATGTTGTGGATGATCGTGTATTAACAGCAGCACAGGAAGTAGTTAGGGGTGCTGTTCCTAATCAAAAAATTTCTGACGGGCAGTACGCAATTAATTTAAAAGAAATTAATCGTATATTATGTGTACAAGCAGGCATAAAAGAAGAGCATATTGTAATGTCATCTCTTTGTACAAGCTGTGAAGAGCAACTATTTTTCTCTCATCGTCGTGATCAAGGTAAGACAGGAAGAATGTTGAGTTTCATAGGTTTTAAGGAGGAAGAAAGCAAGTGACAGTACAAGAAAATTTAGTAATTGTAAACGAAGCTATTAAAGAATCTTGCGCTCGAGCTGGACGTTCGTTGCAAGATATTAAACTTGTTGCAGTTACAAAAACTGTAGGGATTGAAAAAACAAACGAAGTAATTGAAGCTGGAGTTATCGATTTAGGTGAAAATAGAAATGAAGGTTTCTTACAGAAATACGAGCATTTCGGTTCAAAAGTTAATTGGCACTTTATTGGCTCATTACAAACGAGAAAAGTAAAAGAAATCATTAATGAAATTGATTATTTACATTCGTTAGATCGTCTTTCACTGGCGAAAGAAATTCAGAAACGTGCTGATAAGAAAGTGAAATGCTTTATTCAAGTGAAAACCTCATCTGAAGAATCGAAGCAAGGATTGGCAATAGAAGAGGTTGTTTCTTTTATTCAAAGTTTGCAAGAATTCGATAAAATTGAAGTGGTTGGACTAATGACGATGGCTCCATTTACAGAAGAAGAGGAAGAAATCAGACGCTGTTTTAAGGAATTACGTATGCTGCAAACAGAGGTGCAGGAGCTAGAGTTATTACATGCGCCATGTAAAGAATTATCAATGGGAATGTCCAACGATTACAAGATTGCAATTGAAGAAGGGGCTACATATATTCGTTTGGGAACGATTTTAGTAGGAAAAGCGTAAAAGGAAGGAGAATCTTATTATGAGTTGGTCAAAAGTAAAATACTTCTTTTTTGATACACCGGAAGAAAAAGAAGCAGCTCAATATGGTTATGAAAAGGAGCAAACAGACATGAAAAAGCAGCAAGATCTACCAGAACAACAAGACGTTACGTTTCCGAAAGCGCAACCGAAGCAAAACGTTGTGAGTATTGAAACAGCAAAACAATCTTCAAAAGTTGTTTTATTAGAACCACGCACATATTCGGAAGCACAAGGGATTGCGGACCACTTAAAAGGTAGACGAGCTGTTGTAATTAATTTGCAGAGAATGTCTACTGATCAAGCGGTACGTATCGTTGACTTTTTAAGTGGTACTGTATACGCTATAGGCGGGGATATTCAAAAAATAGGGCCGAAAACATTTATGTGTACACCTGAAAATGTAGATATTGTTGGTGCGATTTCAGAGTTATTCGGTGAAGAAGAAGAAACAAATATAAAGAGGTGGTAATACGCCATGACAACAGTTTTTATAGTGTTAAGTTATGCTATCGAGATTTACTCGTGGGCACTTATTATTTACATTCTCCTATCATGGTTTCCTGGTGCAAAGGAATCATCTTTTGGAGAGTTCCTGGCACGTATTTGTGAACCGTATTTAGAATCATTCCGCCGCTTTATTCCGCCGCTTGGAATGATTGATATTTCTCCAATCGTTGCGATCTTTGCGTTGAAACTTGCTAAAACTGGTTTGTTCAGTTTATTAAGCTATTTCTTATAGTAAGAAGGTAAATACATGAGCATCTACGAACATTTTAGGCCTGATGAGGAGGTCTTTGTGGATAAAGTGCTAGAGTGGAAGCGAGCGGCGGAGTACCATCAAGTGAAGTTAACGGATTTTCTCGATCCTAGGCAACAACAAATTGTTTCTATGGTAATAGGACAAGGTGATGTTGCTGTGCAATTTGGTGGTGCAACGCCTAATGCAGAGCGTAAAAGAGCACTTATTTATCCAGACTATCTAGAATTAAATGAAGAAGAATTTCAAGTAGAAGTATTAGAAATTGACTATCCTTCCAAGTTTTATACGCTAGAACATAGGCAAATATTAGGTACATTTATGTCTCTTGGTTTAACAAGAGAAAAATGTGGTGATATTTTGCTGCAAGAAAATCGTGCCCAAATTGTAGTTGCGAAAGAAATTGTATCGTATATTGAGATGAACTTACAATCAATAGGGAAAGTAAAAGTCTCTTTAGCGTCAGTGCAAGGAGAACAAATTCTACAGATACATGAAACGTGGGGAGAGAAATCTGGAACGGTTTCTTCACTTCGTTTAGATGTTATGTTAGCTGAAATGTTACATTTATCTAGACAGAAAGTACAACCTTTCATAAAAAATGGTTTAGTAAAAGTCAATTGGAAAACAGTGGAGCAAACTTCTTATGAATGTTATCCAGGAGATGTTTTTTCTGTTAGAGGATATGGCCGAAGTAAATTATTTTCTGTAGAAGGTAGAACAAAACGCGACAAATGGAGAATTTTGTATGGTATACTAAAATGATTGGTTTTTTAGAAGGAAATCCTCCTATTTTGTCGAAGAAAAGATATAATTGAAAGAGGAAATTTAGATAACTACTTGGAGGTGGCGTTGTGCCGTTAACACCATTAGATATTCATAACAAAGAATTTGGTCGCGGATTCCGTGGCTATGATGAAGATCAAGTAAATGAGTTTCTTGATCAAATTATCAAAGATTATGAATTGGTCATTCGTGAGAAAAAAGCTTTAGAAGAAAAAGTTGCGCAGTTAGAAGGGAAGTTAGATCATTTCTCTAATATTGAAGATACGTTAAACAAATCTATCGTTGTTGCACAAGAAGCAGCGGAAGAAGTAAAACGTAATGCGCAAAAAGAAGCGAAATTAATTGTGCGTGAAGCTGAAAAGAATGCTGATCGTATTATTAACGAAGCATTAGTAAAATCAAGAAAAGTTGCTTTTGATATTGAAGAGCTAAAGAAACAAGCGAAAGTATTCCGAACTCGTTTCCGTATGTTATTAGAAACACAGCTTGAGATGTTAAACAACGATGATTGGGATAAACTAATTGAATTAGAAGACGAAGTAGATGAACTGTTGAAAAAAGAAGAAACAGTGTAAGCTTGACGTTTTTCTCATTATTACATATAATTTTAAACAACATATTTATTAAGAAAAACGAAGATAGGGATAAGTACCTTTTCAAACCTTATATAGCGAACTGAGGATGGTGTAAGCTCAGGATAAGGAGATAGTGGGAATATCACCCTGGAGTTCCGCGCTGAACAAATAGAGTAAGCGTAGGCGTGTATTCGCGTTAAGAATATAAAGAGGATTCTATACATATGTATATGATCTACTAGGGTGGTACCGCGGGAGACTTTCTCGTCCCTTTTTGGGATGAGAAGGTCTCTTTTTTATTCCGTTTTTTAAGTATTTCTTTTATACATGTAAGGAGGAATTGAGCATGGAGTACAAAAATACATTACTGATGCCAAAAACAGAGTTCCCAATGCGTGGGAATTTACCAAAACGTGAGCCTGCAATGCAAGAAAAATGGGCTGAAATGAATATTTACGAAAAAGTACAAGAACATACAAAAGGTCGTCCTTTATTTGTATTGCATGATGGACCTCCATATGCGAATGGTGACATTCATATGGGACATGCATTAAATAAAGTATTAAAAGACTTTATTGTTCGTTATAAATCAATGACTGGTTTTAGTGCGCCATATGTTCCGGGATGGGATACGCACGGTTTACCAATTGAACAAGCTTTAACAAATAAAGGTGTAAAACGTAAAGAAATGACAGTTGCTGAGTTCCGTAAGTTATGTGCAGAGTATGCATATGAACAAGTAGAACGTCAACGTGAACAATTTAAGCGTCTAGGTGTACGTGCAGATTGGGATAATCCATATATTACTTTAGAGCCAGCTTATGAAGCACAACAAATTAAAGTGTTTGGTGACATGGCGAAAAAAGGTTATATCTATAAAGGGCAAAAACCAGTTTACTGGTCTCCAACGAGTGAATCTGCTTTAGCGGAAGCTGAAATTGAATATCAAGATAAAAAATCAGCATCTATTTACGTAGCATTTCCTGTAAAAGATGGAAAGAACGTATTAGAAGGTGATGAAAAGTACATCATTTGGACAACAACACCTTGGACATTACCTGCAAACTTAGGTATTTCTGTTCATCCAGAGCTTGAATATAGCATTGTAAAAGTAAATGATGAGAAATATATCATTGCTTCTGAGCTGTTTGAGACAGTTGCAAAAACGTTAGAGTGGGAAAATGCTGAAGTTATGAAAACAGTAAAAGGTAGCGAACTTGAGTATACAGTTGCAAAACATCCATTCTACGATCGTGATTCATTAGTTATGCTAGGAGATCACGTAACAACAGATGCAGGTACAGGTTGTGTTCATACAGCACCAGGACACGGGGAAGATGACTTCGTTGTTGGTAAAAAGTATGGATTAGAAGTACTTTGCCCAGTCGATGATAAAGGTGTATTAACAAATGAGGCACCTGGATTTGAAGGCTTATTCTATGATAAAGCTAACAAACCAATTACAGAAAAATTAGAAGAAGTAGGCGCGTTACTGAAACTAACATTCATTACACATTCATACCCACATGATTGGAGAACGAAAAAACCAATTATTTTCCGTGCGACAGCACAGTGGTTTGCATCTATTGAAGCATTCCGTAAAGAATTAATAGAAGCTGTAGCAGAAACAAAATGGGTACCAGCATGGGGAGAAACTCGTCTTCATAATATGGTTCGTGACCGTGGTGACTGGTGTATTTCTCGTCAGCGTGCATGGGGTGTGCCAATTCCGGTATTCTATGCTGAGAATGGTGATCCAATTATTACGGATGAAACAATTAACCATGTAGCAGATTTATTCCGTGAAAACGGTTCTAACGTATGGTTCGAGCGTGAAGCGAAAGATCTATTACCAGAAGGATTTACACATCCAGGTAGCCCAAATGGTGAATTCCGTAAAGAAACAGACATCATGGATGTATGGTTCGATTCAGGTTCTTCTCACCAAGCGGTATTAGAAGAGCGCGAAGATTTACAGCGTCCAGCTGATTTATATTTAGAAGGATCTGACCAGTATCGTGGTTGGTTTAACTCTTCATTATCAACAGCAGTTGCTGTAACAGGTAAAGCTCCATATAAAGGCGTACTAAGCCACGGTTTCGTACTAGATGGTGAAGGACGTAAAATGAGTAAGTCGATTGGAAACATCGTCGTACCGAAGAAAATCATGGATCAATTAGGCGGAGACATTTTACGCTTATGGGTATCTTCTGTTGACTATCAATCTGACGTACGTATTTCAGATGATATTTTAAAACAAGTAGCAGAAGTGTATCGTAAAATCCGTAACACATTCCGTTTCTTATTAGGAAACTTAGACGACTTTAAGCCAAGTGAAAATGCAGTAGCTGTAGCTGAACTTCGTGAAGTAGATCGTTACATGTTAGTAAAATTAAATGACTTGATTACAAAAGTTAAAGAAGCATATGAGACATACGACTTCGCTGCTGTGTATCATGCAATTCATAACTTCTGTACAATTGATTTAAGTTCATTCTACTTAGACTTTGCAAAAGACATTTTATACATTGAAGGTGCAAACCACGAAGATCGTCGTGCAATTCAAACTGTATTATATGATGTTCTTGTTGCGTTAACGAAACTTGTAACACCAATCTTACCGCACACAGCTGATGAAGTATGGCCATATATTCCAGGCGTAACAGAAGAAAGTGTACAATTAACTGATATGCCAGAAGCTGTACAATTAGATGACGCGGAAGCGTTAAAAACAAAATGGGATGCATTTATGACATTACGTGATGACGTGTTAAAAGCACTAGAAGTAGCTCGTAATGAAAAAGTAATCGGTAAGTCATTAAATGCAAGCATTACGCTATATCCAACTGCAGAAATGAAAGCTATGTTAGAGTCTATTAGCGAAGACTTAAAGCAATTATTCATCGTTTCTGAGTATAAACTTGGTGGTATGATGGATGAAGCGCCAGCAGATGCACCGAAGTATGAACATACAGCGGTTGTTGTTGTTCAAGCAACTGGTGAAACATGTGAACGTTGTTGGGTAGTTTCAGAAACAATTGGTAAAGATGCTGAACATGAAACATTATGTGAGCGTTGTGCAACAGTTGTTAAAGAAAACTATGTAAAATAATAAAAAACTGACTGCTATTGATGCGGTCAGTTTTTTTGTTGATGGCATATCAAGATCACTTTCAGACTCTTTCCTGTGAAGGAAAAATGTGTGTGAGGTAAGCAAATAAATTTCGGACACACTAACTGTACATTACAGCTAGGAGGAATGTACACGTGAATGAAATTTACATGGAAATAAAAGAAGAATTGCAATTGATGAGAAAAGAGTTGCAAGAGAGACTAGCTAAAGAAGTAATGCACAAATATGATGTCGAGTTCAGCCAAGAGCTTGGATATGAAATTAAGGAAGAGATAAAGAAAAAATTGCTATTACATGATATAAAAGAGGATTTAAAGGATGTAGAACGCGCATTATTTAAAATGGAAATAGACATGTATGGTATTTGTGAAGAGACGGGGAGATTAATTTCGACAAAGCAAATGAAGACAATGCCGACTGCCCGTACGATTCATGAATTCTTCTACGAAAAGGTAAATGTATGAATACGCACAACGATATTATGTTACCTTTTTAAATTTATTTTATTCTTCTATAAAGGTTCATTGTGAAAAGGTAGCAGCTATGCTAAAATTTTGAGGTACACTGTCTTTGTGGGGGAAATGAAAATGATATATTATGTAATAGCGTTATTCGTCATTGCTATCGATCAAATATCGAAGTGGTTAATTGTAAAGAACATGGAATTGGGTACGAGTATTCCGATTATCGACAATGTATTATACATAACATCACATCGAAATAGAGGCGCTGCTTGGGGTATTTTAGAAAATAAAATGTGGTTCTTCTACATTATTACAGTTGTTTTTGTAGTGTTTATTGTATTTTATATGAAAAAGTATGCGAAAACAGACAAGCTTCTAGGTATTTCGTTAAGCCTAATTTTGGGCGGGGCAATTGGTAACTTTATTGATCGTGTATTTAGACAAGAAGTAGTGGATTTCATTCACGTGTATATTTTCTCGTACAACTATCCAGTATTCAATATAGCTGATTCAGCATTATGTATTGGTGTTGTATTAATTATTATTCAAACATTATTAGAAGGCAAGAAAGCGAAGGAGTAATTGAATGAGTGAAGTAGTACAAGTAACAGTTGCAGCAGAGCAAAAAAACGAGCGAATTGATAAATTCGTTGCAGGGATAAATAACGAATGGTCACGTACGCAAGTGCAGCAATGGATTAAAGATGACGTTGTGACAGTAAACGGAAAAGCGGTAAAAGGGAATTATAAAGTAAAAGAAGAAGATGAAATTACAGTAACAATTCCTGAACCAGAAGAGTTAGATATTCAACCAGAGGATTTAAATTTAGAAATTTATTATGAAGATGCAGATGTGCTTGTTGTAAATAAGCCACGTGGTATGGTTGTACATCCAGCACCAGGGCATACAAGTGGTACACTTGTAAACGGCCTTATGCACCATTGTACAGACTTATCAGGCATTAACGGTGTAATGCGTCCAGGTATCGTGCATCGTATCGATAAAGATACATCTGGACTATTAATGGTTGCTAAAAATGATATGGCACATGAATCGCTTGTAAATCAGCTTGTAGCAAAAACAGTAACGAGACGTTATAAAGCGATTGTACACGGTGTGATTCCGCATGATAAGGGAACGATTGATGCTCCGATTGCTCGTGATAAGAAAGAGCGTCAAAGTATGACAGTTGATGAAAATGGTAAGAACGCTGTTACGCACTTCCAAGTGTTAGAACGCTTTAAAGACTTTACGCTTGTAGAATGTCGCTTAGAAACGGGACGTACGCACCAAATTCGTGTTCATATGAAATATATTGGCTATCCACTTGCAGGAGATCCGAAGTATGGTCCGAAGAAAACGTTAGATATGAATGGACAAGCACTTCATGCGGGTATTTTAGGCTTTGATCATCCTCGTACTGGTGAATATATTCAGTTTGAGGCACCGATTCCAGAAGTGTTTGAAGACGTATTAAATATTTTACGAAAATAGTATTGACAAATCATAAGAAAACTGAGATACTGACAACAGTTAAATAATGATCCTTTAACACAGCCCCGTGAGGTTGAGAAGGTAACGGTTTGAAATACTTAGGGTATGTTGTACCCTTTTTTCAAAAGTCCTCTCGCACACGCTGAGAGGACTTTTTTTATACCATTACTCTCACGCAAGAAAAAAGCTTGGAGGTGTAGAGCATGCAAGAGAAAGCTGTCGTTTTAGATGACCAAATGATTCGCCGCGCTTTAACACGAATTAGTCATGAAATCGTGGAACGAAATAAAGGTGTCGATAATTGTGTTCTTGTCGGAATTAAAACTCGTGGAATTTTTATTGCACAACGTTTGGCAGAACGAATTGGTCAAATTGAAGGAAAAGAAATGGAAGTTGGAGAGTTAGACATTACGTTATATCGTGATGATTTAACACTACAATCGAAAAATAAAGAACCACTTGTAAAAGGTTCTGATATCCCTGTAGATATTACGAAGAAGAAAGTTATCCTTGTGGATGACGTATTATATACAGGAAGAACAGTTCGAGCAGCAATGGATGCTCTTATGGATTTAGGTAGACCATCTCAAATCCAATTGGCGGTTCTTGTTGATAGAGGTCATCGCGAATTACCAATTCGCGCTGATTATGTAGGGAAGAACATTCCAACATCAAGTGAAGAGCGTATCGAAGTTGATTTGCAAGAGACAGATCAACAAGATCGAGTAAGCATATACGATAAGTAAAGCCCTTTTAAATGTAGTCCTGTGAGGCTGCCAAAGGGTCTTGGCTTTCATATGTCAAATTTGGCATACGAAAGTGTAGGACTCTTTGTGCACAGGCACAAAGAGTTTTTTTATTGCAAAGATTTAAACTGAAGGAGGATGTAACAATGGAACAAAAGCCAGTGTTAGACGTTAATGAAGTACCGAAACCGGGAAAATGGTTATTTTTAAGTATACAACATTTGTTCGCAATGTTTGGATCAACAGTGCTTGTTCCGTTTTTAACAGGATTGAATCCATCAGTAGCATTAATATCAAGTGGATTAGGAACGTTAGCGTTCCTTCTTATAACGAAAGGTCAAGTACCTGCCTATCTAGGATCATCATTCGCCTTTATCGCACCGATTATAACAGCAAAAACGGCAGGTGGACCGGGAGCAGCAATGCTTGGTGGTTTGCTAGCAGGACTTGTGTACATCTTAATCTCACTAGGAATTAAGAAATCAGGATCAGAGTGGATTATGAAATTACTACCACCAATCGTAGTTGGTCCAGTAGTAATGGTAATCGGTCTAGCTTTAGCACATACAGCAGTTAATATGGCGATGAACGGTGCGGATGGCAAATATAGCTTTACACACTTTTCAGTAGCGTTAGTAACATTAGCAATTACAATTATATGCTCGATATTTGGAAGAGGATTTTTCAGTATCATACCAGTGTTACTTGGCATTATCGGCGGATATATCTTCGCTTACTTCCAAGGGCTAGTAGACTTAAAGCCGGTAGCTGAGGCAAAATGGTTTGTTGTACCAGATTTCACAGTACCATTTGTAACATATACACCAGAGTTTTCATGGAAGATTGTACTCTTGATGGTACCAGTTGCACTAGTAACAATATCAGAACATATCGGACATCAAATTGTTCTTGGAAATGTTATTAAAAGAGATTTAATTGAAAAACCAGGTTTACACCGTTCAATCTTCGGTGACGGAGTAGCAACATTAATTGCGTCACTAATCGGTGGGCCACCGAATACAACGTATGGTGAAAACATCGGTGTGCTAGCAATTACGAGAGCATACAGTGTATACTTATTCATCGGTTCAGCAGTATTCGCAATCATGTTCGGGTTTATCGGTAAGATTTCTGCACTGATTCATTCGATCCCAACACCAGTTATGGGTGGTGTATCAATCTTACTATTCGGTGTAATCGCATCAAGCGGATTACGCATGATGGTAGATGATAAAACAGATTTAAGTGACAAACGAAACTTAATGATTGCATCAGTAATATTAGTAATCGGTATTGGTGGAGCGGTACTTCACGTAGGAGAATCATTCCAAGTAGAAGGAATGGCACTAGCAGCAATTGTAGGTGTACTGTTAAATCTACTACTACCGGAAACGAAACAAATAAAACAATCTAAGCAGATTGCTTCATAATAATAACCTTTTAATTCAGTCCTGTGAGACCGGAAAGGGTGGCTTCTTTCTTGCACCCTAGTCTCACATGACTAGGGTATTTTTATGCAAAGGTTGTTATAAAAATTCAAAAGTGGTAACATAAAAATCAGAAAGATGAGGGATGACGATGAGCCATTTGTTAACGATGAGTGAATTATCGAAAGTAGAAATTTCAGAAATCCTAAAAGATGCAGAAGATTTTGCGAATGGAAAAGAGAGCAAAACGAAAGAGCAAACTTTTGTTGCGAACTTGTTTTTTGAGAATAGTACGAGAACGAGATTTAGCTTTGAAGTTGCTGAGAAGAGATTAGGACTTGATGTTTTAAACTTTTCAGTTGATGCATCTAGCGTACAAAAAGGAGAAACTTTATACGATACGATAAGAACACTAGAATCAATCGGAACAAAAGCAGTGGTCATCCGCCACGAGCAAGATCGCTACTTCGATGAACTAAAAGATCAGGTGAATATTCCAATCTTAAACGCTGGAGATGGATGCGGAAACCACCCAACGCAGTGCCTACTCGATCTTCTTACAATTAAACAAGAGTTTGGAAGATTTGAAGGTTTGAAGATTGCAATAGTAGGAGATGTTCGTCATAGCCGAGTAGCACGTTCTAATGCAGAAGCATTAACGAAGCTTGGTGCAACAATTTACTTTGCAAGTCCAGAAGAGTGGAAAGATGAAGACAACACATTTGGAACATACAAACCATTAGATGAACTTGTTCCAGAAGTTGATGTAATGATGTTACTCCGTGTACAACATGAGCGTCATGATCATTATGAAACAGACATTATGAAAGAATATCATGAGAAACACGGATTAACAGTAGAAAGAGAAAAGCGTATGAAAGAAGGAAGCATTATTATGCATCCAGCTCCTGTAAACCGTGATGTTGAAATTGCAAGTGAACTTGTTGAGTGTGAGCGTTCACGCATATTTAAACAAATGGAAAATGGAGTTTACGTAAGAATGGCTGTACTAAAACGCGCCTTACCAAATGTATTAGGAGGAATGAAACATGAATTATTTGTTTAAAAATGGTCGTTATATGAATGAAGAAGGAAAAATCGTAGCAACGGATCTTCTCGTACAAGACGGTAAAATCGCTAAGGTAGCAGAAAATATTACGGCAGATAATGCTGAAGTAATCGATGTGAACGGAAAGTTAATCGCACCTGGATTAGTAGATGTACACGTACATCTTCGTGAACCAGGTGGTGAACATAAAGAAACAATTGAAACAGGTACACTAGCAGCGGCAAAAGGTGGATTCACTACAATTTGCGCAATGCCAAATACACGTCCGGTACCAGATTGCAGAGAACATATGGAAGACTTGCAAAAACGTATTGAAGAAAAAGCTCATGTTAACGTACTACCATACGGAGCAATTACAGTACGTCAAGCTGGTTCTGAAATGACAGATTTCGAAACATTAAAAGAACTTGGAGCATTTGCTTTCACAGATGACGGCGTAGGCGTACAAGATGCGAGCATGATGTTAGCGGCTATGAAACGTGCAGCAAAATTAGATATGGCAGTAGTTGCGCACTGTGAAGAGAATACGCTTATTAATAAAGGTTGTGTACATGAAGGGAAGTTTTCTGAGAAACACGGATTAAACGGTATCCCATCAGTATGTGAATCTGTACATATTGCAAGGGATATACTGCTTGCTGAAGCAGCAGATTGCCACTATCACGTATGTCATGTAAGTACGAAAGGTTCGGTACGTGTAATCCGTGATGCGAAACGCGCTGGAATTAAAGTAACAGCAGAAGTAACACCGCATCACCTAGTGTTATGTGAAGAGGATATCCCATCAGCTGATCCTAACTTTAAAATGAACCCACCGCTTCGTGGAAAAGAAGACCATGCAGCATTAATTGAAGGTTTATTAGATGGAACGATCGATATGATTGCAACTGACCATGCACCGCATACAGCGGAAGAGAAAGCACAAGGAATTGAAAGAGCACCGTTTGGAATTACTGGTTTTGAAACAGCATTCCCACTTCTATACACAAACCTTGTGAAAAAAGGAATTATTACATTAGAACAATTAATTCAATTCTTAACAGAAAAGCCAGCTGATACATTCGGCTTAGAAGCAGGTCGCCTGAAAGAAGGTAGAACAGCTGATATTACAATCATTGATTTAGAACAAGAAGAAGAGATTGACCCAACAACATTCTTATCAAAAGGAAAAAATACACCATTCGCAGGTTGGAAATGCCAAGGATGGCCGGTAATGACAATCGTTGGTGGTAAGATCGCATGGCAAAAGGAGAGTGCATTAGTATGAAAAGACAACTTATCTTAGAAGATGGAACAGTATTAATTGGAACAGGTTTCGGAGGCGAAATCGAAAAGTCAGGTGAGGTTGTATTTACAACAGGAATGACTGGATATCAAGAAACATTATCTGATCCATCATATTGCGGTCAAATCGTAACATTCACGTACCCATTAATCGGAAACTACGGCATTAACCGTGACGATTTTGAATCCATTCACCCATCTGTAAATGGTTTAATCGTAAACGAAATTTGTGATCATCCATCAAACTTCCGTAATGAAATTTCGTTAAATGATTACTTGAAAGAAAGAAATATCCCAGGATTAGCAGGGATTGATACGAGAAAATTAACGAGAAAAATTCGTCAATACGGTACATTACGCGGACGCCTTTGTAATATGGATGCAGATGTAGAGTACATTGTAAGTCAATTAAAAGCGACAGTATTTACAGATCATGTAAAACGCGTATCAACGAAAGATCCATACCCAAGTCCAGGTCGTGGTCACCGAGTTGTACTAGTAGACTTCGGTATGAAACATGGTATTTTACGAGAATTAAATAAGCGTGACTGTGATGTAATTGTAGTTCCTTACAACACAACAGCAGAAGAAATTTTACGCCTTAGCCCAGATGGAATTATGTTAAGTAATGGACCTGGAGATCCGAAAGATGTACCAGAAGCAATTGAAATGTTAAAAGACATTATCGGTAAAGTTCCTTTATTCGGAATTTGCCTAGGACATCAATTGTTCGCTCTAGCATCAGGTGCAAATACAAGTAAGTTGAAATTTGGTCACCGTGGTTTAAACCATCCAGTAAAAAATCTTGCAACTGGAAAAGTAGCAATTACATCTCAAAACCACGGATACGCAGTAGAAGAAGAATCAGTTGAAAATACAAATCTTGAAATTACACATGTTGCTTTAAACGATGGAACGGTAGAAGGTCTTCGTCATAAGAAGTTCCCAGCATTTACAGTACAATACCATCCAGAAGCTTCAGCGGGACCAGAAGATGCAAATGATTTATTCGAAGATTTCTTAACAATGATTGAAAACTTCAAGAAAGAAGGGGAAGAGTTATGCCAAAACGCCTAGACATTAACACAATTTTAGTAATCGGATCAGGACCAATTGTAATTGGGCAAGCAGCGGAGTTTGACTACTCTGGTACACAAGCTTGTCAATCTCTTAAAGAGGAAGGTTACAAAGTAATCCTTGTTAACTCTAACCCAGCAACAATTATGACGGATACTGCAACAGCAGATAAAGTATACATCGAGCCATTAACATTAGAATTCGTAAGCCGTATTATTCGTAAAGAACGTCCTGATGCAATCCTACCAACATTAGGTGGTCAAACAGGTTTAAACATGGCTGTTGAACTTGCAAAATCAGGCGTACTTGACGAGTGCGGAGTTGAAATTTTAGGAACAAAATTATCAGCAATCGAGCAAGCGGAAGATCGTGATTTATTCCGTACATTAATGCAAGATTTAAATGAACCAACACCACCAAGTGAAATTATTCATAACCTTGATGAAGCATATGGATTTGTAAATGAAATTGGTTACCCAGTAATCGTTCGACCAGCGTTCACATTAGGAGGAACGGGCGGCGGAATTTGCCATAACGAAGAAGAGCTAATTGAAATCGTAACAAGTGGTTTAAAACATAGTCCAGTAACACAATGTTTATTAGAGAAAAGTATTGCTGGCTGTAAGGAAATTGAATATGAAGTAATGCGTGATTCAAATGATAACGCGATTGTAGTATGTAACATGGAAAACATCGATCCAGTTGGTGTTCACACAGGTGATTCGATTGTAGTAGCACCGAGCCAAACGCTAAGCGACCGTGAATATCAAATGTTACGTAACACTTCATTACGAATTATTCGTGCACTAGGAATTGAAGGCGGATGTAACGTTCAGCTTGCGCTTGATCCATATAGCTTCCAATACTATGTAATCGAAGTAAATCCACGTGTAAGTCGTTCATCTGCACTAGCATCTAAAGCAACTGGATATCCAATTGCGAAATTAGCAGCAAAAATTGCAGTCGGCTTAACGTTAGATGAAATTGTAAACCCAGTAACACAAAAAACTTACGCTTGTTTCGAGCCAGCGTTAGACTATGTTGTTTCAAAAATTCCACGTTGGCCGTTTGATAAGTTTGAATCAGCGAACAGAACGCTTGGAACACAAATGAAAGCAACTGGTGAAGTTATGTCAATCGGACGTAACTTAGAAGAATCATTACTAAAAGCAGTTCGTTCTTTAGAGCTTGGCATTTATCACTTAGAATTAGACCACTTAAAAGAACTTGATAAAGAAACGATGAAAAAACGTATCATTAAAGCGGATGATGAACGACTGTTTATTGTAGCAGAAGCAATTCGCCAAGGTGTAACGAAAGAAGAAATCAATGAATGGTGTGAAATGGACTTCTTCTTCTTACAAAAAGTTGAAAACATCGTAAATATGGAACGTGAAGTAAAAGCGAACGTAGGAAATATGGAAGTACTACAAACTGCAAAAGAAATGGGCTTCAGCGATCACTACATTGCAGCAGCTTGGAACAAAACGGAGCGCGAAATTTACGATATGCGTAAAGAAAATAATATGATGCCAGTATTCAAAATGGTAGATACTTGTGCGGCAGAGTTTGAATCTGCAACGCCATATTACTACAGCACATATGCGGACGAAAATGAATCGATTGTAACAGATCGTAAGAGTGTAGTAGTTCTAGGATCTGGTCCGATCCGCATTGGTCAAGGTGTTGAGTTTGATTACGCAACAGTTCACTCAGTATGGGCAATTAAAGAAGCTGGATATGAAGCAATTATCATTAACAACAACCCAGAAACAGTTTCAACAGACTTCAGTATTTCTGACAAATTATACTTTGAACCATTAACGATTGAAGATGTAATGCACATTATCGATTTAGAAAAACCAGAAGGTGTTATCGTTCAGTTCGGTGGACAAACGGCAATTAACTTAGCAGCGAAACTAGAAGAACACGGTGTGAAAATTTTAGGAACATCACTTGAAGACTTAGACCGTGCAGAAGATCGTGATAAATTCGAAGCTGCTTTAACAAAACTTGGCATCCCGCAACCAGTTGGTAAAACAGCAACGACTGTAGAACAAGCGGTAGCAATCGCAGAAGAAATTGGTTACCCAGTATTAGTAAGACCATCTTACGTACTAGGTGGACGTGCAATGGAAATCGTATATCGTCAAGAAGAACTGCTGCACTACATGAAAAATGCAGTTAAAGTTCATGCAGATCACCCAGTATTAATCGACCGTTACATGGTTGGTAAAGAAATTGAAGTAGATGCAATTTCGGATGGTGAGAATGTATTCATTCCAGGTATTATGGAACATATTGAACGCGCTGGAGTTCACTCTGGTGACTCAATTGGAGTATATCCACCACAAAGTTTATCTGAAAAACTAAAAGAACAAATCATTGAACATACAATTGCACTTGGAAAAGGATTAAACATTGTTGGATTACTAAATATCCAGTTTGTAGTATTCAAAGATCAAGTGTACGTAATTGAAGTAAATCCACGTGCAAGCCGTACAGTACCGTTCTTAAGTAAAATTACAGGCGTACCGATGGCGAATGTTGCAACGAAAGTTATTTTAGGGCAAGACCTAGTAGAGCAAGGATACGGAACTGGCTATCACCCAGAAGAGAAAGAAGTATATGTAAAGGCTCCGGTATTCTCATTCGCGAAACTACGCTCAGTTGATACAACATTAGGACCTGAAATGAAATCAACAGGGGAAGTAATGGGTAAAGACTTAACGCTTGAAAAAGCATTATATAAAGGATTAGTTGCTTCTGGAATTAACATCCCAACGCACGGCTCAGTAATCATTACTGTAGCGGATAAAGATAAAGAAGAGGCAATGGAAATTGCAAAACGTTTCCACGAAATCGGCTATAACTTATTAGCAACAGCTGGAACAGCACAATCGTTAGCAGAGCAAAATATCCCAGTACAAGTTGTAAACAAAATTGATTCTGAAGACTACAACTTACTAGATATTATCCGTCAAGGAAAAGCACAGTTTGTAATTAACACATTAACAAAAGGTAAACAACCAGCGCGTGATGGTTTCCGCATTCGCCGTGAATCAGTAGAAAATGGTGTGGCTTGCTTAACATCACTTGATACAACGAGAGCAATCTTACGAGTATTAGAATCTATGACATTCTCAGCTCATTCAATGAAAGAAATTACGCAAACAAAGCGTCACGAGGTGGTACATGCATGATGCAAAAGCAAAATATGATCGTCGTTAATCAAAAAGAAATCGCAAAAAATATTTACGAATTAGTGCTTCAAGGAACGTTAGTACAGCAAATGAACGAACCAGGGCAGTTTGTACACATTAAGGTAGCAGAGGGCATTGCGCCCCTTCTGCGCCGCCCAATTAGTATTTGTAATGTAGATCAAGAGAAGAACGAATTTACAATGCTATATCGTGCAGAAGGACAAGGGACAAAAACATTAGCAACTAGAAAACAAGGTGAAATGGTAGACGTACTAGGACCGCTAGGACATGGTTTTCCTGTAGAAGAAGCAGAAGCTGGTCAAACAGCTTTACTAGTAGGCGGGGGAATTGGTGTACCACCACTTTATGAATTATCACAGCGCCTCGTTGCAAAAGGGGTACGCGTAATTCACATCTTAGGTTTTCAAACGAAAGATGTAGTTTTCTATGAAGAAAAATTTGCAGAACTTGGTGATACGTACGTTGCGACAGTAGACGGTACACACGGTACAAAAGGATTTGTCACAGATGTAATTGATAATTACGGAATTGACTTTGATATTCTTTATTCATGTGGTCCGTTAGCGATGCTTCGTGCATTAGAAGGACGTTACAAAGAGAAAAAAGCTTATATTTCTTTAGAAGAACGTATGGGCTGTGGTATTGGAGCTTGTTTCGCATGTGTATGCCACTTACAAGAAGATCCAAGTGGACATTCTTACAAGAAGGTGTGTAGCGACGGACCAGTATTTCCAATCGGGGAGGTTGTACTATGAACAGATTGCAAGTTGAATTACCAGGATTATCATTAAAAAATCCAATTATACCGGCATCTGGATGCTTTGGGTTTGGTCGTGAATATGCACAGTTTTACGATTTAAGTGTACTAGGATCAATCATGATTAAAGCGACGACAGAACAACCACGTTATGGAAATCCAACGCCTCGTGTTGCTGAAACACCGGGCGGTATGTTAAATGCAATCGGACTTCAAAACCCGGGATTAGACAAAGTAATGAATTCTGAATTACCATGGTTAGAACAATTTGACCTTCCAATTATTGCGAACGTTGCAGGCTCACAAGCTGAGGATTACGTAGCGGTTGCGAAGGAAATTTCTAAAGCGCCTAATGTCCATGCACTAGAATTAAATATTTCTTGTCCGAACGTAAAAACAGGTGGTATCGCCTTTGGTACAAATCCTGAAATTGCTGCTGATTTAACGAAGCGAGTAAAAGAGGTTTCTGAAGTACCTGTATACGTGAAGTTGTCACCGAATGTGGCAAACATTGTGGAAATTGCAAAAGCGATTGAAAATGCAGGTGCAGATGGTTTAACGATGATTAATACATTGCTTGGTATGCGTCTAGATTTAAAAACAGCTAAACCAATTTTAGCAAACCGTACAGGTGGATTATCAGGTCCTGCGATTAAGCCAGTAGCAATTCGTATGGTACATGAAGTAAGCCAAGCGGTAAACATTCCGATTATCGGAATGGGTGGTATTGAGACAGCGGAAGATGTAATTGAATTCTTCTATGCTGGCGCAAGCGCAGTTGCAGTAGGTACAGCGAACTTTATTGATCCGTTCGTATGTCCGACAATTATTGAAGAGTTACCAGCATTACTAAATGAATTAGGATTTGATCACATTTCGGAATGTCAAGGAAGGAGCTGGAAGCAAACATGTCACAGTCGTTAATCGTTGCATTAGATTTTCCAGGGAAACAAGATGTAGAACAATTCTTGCGCCACTTTGAAGGGGAAAAGTTATTTGTCAAAGTTGGTATGGAGTTATTTTACAAAGAAGGCCCTGCGATTATTACGTACTTAAAAGAAAAAGGACATAAGATTTTTCTAGATTTAAAACTTCATGATATTCCGAATACAGTAAAAAGCGCTATGCGTAGCCTAGCTAGTCTAGATGTTGATATGGTAAATGTTCATGCTGCTGGGGGAAGCAGTATGATGAAAGCTGCGATTGAGGGATTAGAGGAAGGTAAGCAAGAAGGAAAAGAGAGACCGATTTGTATTGCAGTTACACAACTAACAAGCACTTCGGAAGCTATGATGAAAAAAGAGATCGGCATTGAGAAAACGTTAGAAGAAGCGGTTGCTCATTATGCAAAACTAACGAAAGAAAGTGGACTTGATGGCGTTGTTTGTTCAACACTTGAAGTTCCAAAATTACGTGAAGTATGCGGAAATGAATTTGTAACAGTAACACCGGGGATTCGTCTTGCAAGTGATGATGTAAATGACCAGGTGCGCGTAGCAACACCGAAACGTGCGAGGGAACTTGGCTCAAGCTACATCGTAGTTGGACGTAGTATTACAAAAGCAGAAAATCCGCTTGAAGCGTATAAAACAGTAAAACAACAGTGGGAAGGTGTAACAGTATGAAAAAAGAAATCGCATCGCATTTATTAGAAATTGGAGCAGTATTTTTACAACCGAATGATCCATTCACATGGTCTTCAGGTATGAAATCACCAATTTATTGTGATAACCGTTTAACTTTATCTTATCCAAAAGTACGTCAAGCGATTGCAGCTGGATTAGAAGAGTTAATTAAAGAGCACTTCCCAACTGTAGAAGTTATTGCAGGAACAGCAACTGCTGGTATTGCGCACGCTGCATGGGTAAGCGATCGTATGGATTTACCAATGTGCTACGTACGTAGTAAAGCAAAAGGTCACGGTAAAGGGAACCAAATCGAAGGAAAAGCTGAAAAAGGTCAAAAAGTAGTAGTAGTAGAGGACCTAATTTCAACTGGCGGTAGTGCAATTACATGTGTAGAAGCACTTCGCGAAGCTGGCTGTGAAGTATTAGGGATCGTATCAATCTTCACATACGAGCTAGAAGCAGGAAAAGAAAAGTTAGAAGCAGCGAACGTAGCATCATATTCTTTAAGTGATTACAGTGCATTAACTGAAGTTGCAGCAGAAAAAGGTATGATTGGACAAGCTGAAACGAAGAAATTACAAGAGTGGCGTAAAAATCCAGCTAACGAAGCTTGGATCACAGCGTAACACGAAAAAAGACGACCGCGGGGGAACGCGGTCGTTTTTTTATATCATTGTTATAATTTCAAGTAAAGTTCCATTAATATCAAAGAAAATCATATTACAATCTCCTTAACTACTTAGCGCTTTCTGCAAGCTTATATCCTCTTACAAACAATAGAGTCACATAAGAAACAATAAATGAGAAAATGCTATACATGCCCACCCAAAAGAAAAATTTTGGAGTAAAGGCGATAACACCTATTATTAAAAAACTAGCAAACGTTACAATCGGCATTACGTAATACGTTTTCGTCTTGCGCGTTCCAATAACAGAAACGATAAAGATAAGTAACGGACAAATTAATAAGACGAAAATCAATTCATTCATAGTTATGTCCCCTTTTCTAATTGAAGTAATCTGTTTCTCGTAAACGTTTTGAAAAAATTACTCTCCTAATATAATTTCGCTAAGGGATAACGAATCCCTGTTGAAAACCAGTAATTCATGATGAATTTTACAAGAAAAAACGTAAGCAAGAGAACACTTGCTTACGTTATAAAATAAACATCGCAAAGATAGTGGTGACAATTAAACCGATAATAACAGGTAAAAAGTTTCGGCGTGCAAGTTCAAATGGATCTACCTTGCAAATTGCAGCAGCAGGAATAAGCGCCCAAGGAATTAACGTCCCGCCCCCGGTCCATATAGCTGCAATTTGCCCGAGTGCTGTTAATGTAGCTGTTCCATGGCCAAGTGCTGTTCCAAAAAGATTGGCAATGGAACCAGCAAGTGATATACCTGAAAAACCTGATCCATCTAAGCCGGTAATGACACCAACGATGGTTAATGTCCCTGCCGATACATATTGATTTAAAGGAACAGTTTGAGATAAAGCGATGCCTAAGTCGTTAATGATTCCGTGTGAACCTTTCGGTAAATAGTCACCGATAATTTTTACAAATCCACTATCTCCTAAATAAAAGAGTGCAGCGATAGGAATAACTGGTCCGAAAATTTTAAAGCCAAATTGGAGCCCTTCTATGAAATAATCGGTCGTTTTATTCAGTCCATTTCCTTTGTAGGCGATGAGGGAAATGATGATAATCATAATAACAGTCGTTCCGCCGATAAGTGCAGTTGCGTCGCTTCCTTGTAATTTAAATTGAATCATGCAAAGGATATCAATGATATATATGATAGGGATACAAATAGCGAGCCATTTTTTTATGCGAGGAGATAATGAAGTGAGCGTTTTAGAAAACTCAGTTGATGGAATAGCTTCTTGTATAGATAAGCCTGTATGAAACTCTTTTCGTAAGAAGAAAAAAGCGACAGAAGTTGTCACAATGCCCATAACGATAACGAGTGGAACACTTGCAGATACGACGCTGGAAACAGGGAGACCAGCCGCGTCTGCAGTTAATTTCGGTGCACCTTGAATAACGAAGTCTCCAGATAAGGCGATGCCGTGTCCAAATAAGTTCATAGCAATTGCAACCCCAATTGGAGGAAGGCCGACACGTACAGCAACCGGTAATAAAATAGCTCCCATTAAGGCGACAGCTGGAGAAGGCCAAAAGAAGAAAGAAATGGTCATCATTAAAAGGCCGATAATCCAGTAGGCGAGTGTAGGTGTACGAATCATTTTTGTAAATGGTGAAATCATCGTATCATTTATGCCAGTATGAACGAGTAAATTGCTCATTGATACGATAATGGAGATGATTAATATAGTTGGTAATAGCTCAGTAATGGCGTAAATGAAACTTTGAAAAATTCCGCTAATGGCAAGAGGGATAGAACTTGTTGCAGTTAATGCTAATAAAAAGATAAAAACAATACAGATGATAGTCGTATCTTTTCGGAGAATAAAAAAGGTAATAATAGTGAGTAAACAAATAATGTAGAGAGCGTGTAATAGCGTTAATTCAACTCCCATAACATTCACATCCTTTAGGCATTCGTGTAGTTTATTGTATGAAAGCAATGAAAGTATGTGAGTATAGGAAAAAGAAAAAAGTAAAATTTCATGTACTGTAATGGTAAGAACGATAAATGGATGTTACAATACAAATAATCCTAAAAATGGAATTAGAGGAGGGCTTATGCGCAAAAAAATTGGGTTTTGGGGATTTACTATATCTTGTAGTCTATTAATCACTTTAAATTTGTTTACAAACAATGAATGGATCAGTATCATACCTGTTTTCGGCTTTGTTTTTGTACTGTTATATAACTGGAATGATATGAAACAATATAGTAAGAAAAGTATCGGAATTATGATAGGTGTCATTGTTGTTTGCTCATTTTTTATAGGAGTTATTTTAATAGAAGGGCAGAAACGAATGGAAAAAATCTCTATTTTTCAAGAATGGATGTCGTCTGCAAAAGGTCTTTATATTGTAATTGTCGTTGTTATTTTTCTGAAAATTGTTATAAGCATAGCAAGTTACATATTAAAGGAGAAGTAGAATGGGGAGTATGAATGAGAGAGAAAATAGGGTATTATGGTGTGCTCGTTTGTTTACTATTATCAGTTATTTCAGGGCAATTTCTTAAAAGTGAATGGATACCGATTATATTATGTATAGGAGCATTGATTTTTGCACCTATGTATCGCTGGAAGGAATGGAAAGTATATAGTCGAAAGAAGAAAATTGTTTTCAGCATTGAGTTTGTCATTATAATCAGCACAATTCCGTTTTTGCTATTGAAAGGAAATGAGATACTAGATGGAATTGTAATGTTTCAAGGGTGGTTATTTATTGTGAAAATGCTGTATTTAATATGTATATTAATGTCGGTAGTGGTAATCGTTAAAAAAGTAAACGAAAAGTTATTCGTTAATGAATAAAAGAAAATGCCACCTTATTCGGTGGCATTTTCTCATTTTACTGAATGAGATTTTTGCATTTTTTTAATTAAACGAATTTGTCCGCGATGATTGATTTCATCTTCAAAAACGTGAAACCATTTAAAGTAGTTGTTAGCTGGTTTGTCATACCAAAAGTCTGTTGTTTTAAACAGCCATTCATCAGGTAATGATTGAAATGTTGCAATCGTTTTGGAACGTACTTCTTGTAATGTATTGATGTAAAATTTTATAGATTTTCCTTTTATTTTCTCGCGTCCAAGGTTCCCTAACTCAATAGCAGGTAACCAATGTTCTAATTCAGCTTCCGTCGGTTCACGGTCTTCAAAGGTATGAATTTGGTAGTAAAATTCAATAGCAGCCATATGGTACAATAACATACCAATTGAATTTGCGTCCTTATCATATAAATAATCAAGTTCTTCAATTGTTAAACCTTCCACTGCTTGCATTGTTGTATAGCGAGCGTAATTCATCATGGAAACAAGATTTGAAAATTCTCCTTGTAAACCCTCTATTTTCTCAATTATAAAATTCAATTAAAATTCCCCCTCTTTAAATGAATACTCCAGAGAAGGAATTCTATGTGCAAAGAAAAAGTTTTGTTATTAACAAGGGATTACAATTAGTTCCCGATTTGATTTTGTAATAACTTCATAGCCTTCTTTTGTAATGACGATATCGTCTTCAATTCTACAACCGCCCCAGTTCGGTATGTAAATGCCCGGCTCAACTGTAACAACCATACCTTCTTGTAAAGTTACCTTACTTTCTTGGGATAGGCGAAGCGGTTCATGTATTTCTAACCCAAGACCGTGCCCAGTAGAGTGGCCAAAGTATTGACCGTATCCATGTTCTGTAATGTAATCCCTCGTTATATCATCGATACTTTTCGCAGTTTCTCCAGGCTTAATCGCTTCAGTCCCACGTTTTAACGCTTCTCGTACAACATTGTATATTTTTTTGAATTCTTCCGATGGTTCCCCTATTGCTACAGTACGTGTTATATCGGAACAATATCCGTCGTAAAGTGCACCGAAGTCTAATGTAACGATATCCCCTCGTTCGATTATTTTATTTGATGCAACTCCATGGGGAAGTGAAGAACGAACGCCTGAGGCTACAATGATTTGGAATGAAGAAGATGTAGCCCCTTTTTTTCGCATGAAAAATTCTAATTCATCTCGTACAGCATTTTCACTTATTCCTGGTTTTAGAAACGTAAGAATGTGGTGAAATGCTTCGTCCGCGATATTAGCTGCAATTTTCATTGTTTCTATTTCAGGCGTGTCTTTAATGATACGAATATTTTCGATAATTTCGCACACTTGAATCATTTCCGCCTGTACGTATTTTTGCAAGTTTTTATATTGTTGCAATGTCATGTTGTTTTCTTCAATTCCAAGTTTTTGAATGTTTAATTTCGATACTTGATGTGCAATTTCTTTTTCTAAATTTCCTTTATGCATAATAATTTCAGCATCTTTTATTTGTGATTTCGCTTGATCTACATAGCGGAAATCAGTGATAAAAACAGCTTGATCGGCAGAGATTAAGACGACGCCAGCGCTACCTGTAAAGCCTGTTGCATATTGACGGTTTTCTTTCTTTGTAATAAGTAACCCGTCGATTCCGTAATTATGTAGTTGTTTTTGGATGTTAGTTATTCTTATATTCATTTTAATT